>CAMWVV010000008.1 GCA_947177755.1 uncultured Ruminococcus sp.
TATTAATAATCCTTTAAAATAAATTTCATTTCTGTGCATATATAAAATTAAAATACTAAAATCTTTATAGATTATAGTACAGTTGGAAAATGCTTAAATATTTACAAACAATTTGATAAACAAGCATTATTGCAAATGTTCTTTTATATAACCTAATATCCAACCATCAGCAATTCCTAATGCTATAACAATAATGGCATCTGATAAGGAAAGTAAGTAGTTTAATAATTCCATGGTTTCACCACCTTTATAAAAATATAAATGTAGAGTTTATCTCTACAAATTAGTATATCATTATCTAAAAAAATTGTCAAGGAGGTATATATGACATTTTCAGAAAGACTTATAGAACTTCGTAAGGAGAAAGGCTATACACAATCAATGATAGCACAAAAACTTGGGATTTCCCGATATGCTGTAAGCGTAATGGAACGTGGAAAAAACAAGACTAATATTGATAAAGTATGTATTCTTGCAGATTTATTTGATGTCAGTGTTGATTATCTTATTGGTCGCACTGATGACCCGATACTGCACAGGAAATAAATCTTTTCTTTTTCAGAAAAGTAAATAAGTCAAAAGCAAGGCGTTCGTCTTGCTTTTTTATTTAAAAAACAGGAGGAATTAACTATGAATATGAGTGATGATGTAGCAGGAGCTACACTGCAAGTGAGCATGAAAGCAGCGGAAAAAGGAATAGAACTGGGCAGTAAATTTGTTGATAAGGCAACTGATGATATTGCCCGACTTTTAAAGGCTCTGGGAAGATTAATCATCAGTAAAACAGATTTATCTGAAATAGGTGCAGGAAATACAAGTATCAAAAATCTTGTAAAAAATGCAAGAAAAAACGGTGATACGCTTTCGACTTCCGACAATGCTTTTTCAGAATCAGATATGAAAATATTGCAGAAAAAAGCGAAACAATACGGCATACCGATTGCATTTACAGGTGACAAGGAAAATAATTATGCAAATGTCAGGACAAGTGATTTACCGATTTTTCAGCGAATGTGTACTGATATGATGAAAGAAAAACTTGCTGAAAGACCGCAGGAACTGGGAAATTTCAAAGTCAAGGAATGGGAAGTACCATTCATCACAAATGAGCTTAATAAATATGATTTATCTGCACAGTTTGGTAAAACCAAGAACGGTGAAAGTTTCTGCCTGTATGAAAAGGCTGACGAAAAGGCAATAATGATTGCACGAAATGAATTTGTCAAGAAATGCGATGAACTAAAAGAAAATATGACTGTTACAAAAAATGAAAATTTTTATGTAATCAAAGATAAACATTCCGGAAAAGAGGTATCTTTTGACACAGTTCCGTCACGTGAAGAACTGTCGGAACAGATACAGAAAAACTTTGGATATGACCAGAATAAGGCTGACATAGCCTGTGCGAAATTCGGTGAAGAAAATCTGCAAGGCGAGGAAAAACAGAAGTTTTTCAGTAAAAATCCGCAGAATAAGTTTTCCAGAATTGATACAAATATCACGATTCAGGGTGAGAGTATTTTTACAAAGGATTACACCTGTTGGCGAGTTACTCCAAAGACAGATAGCGTTCCGAGGATTGTTTTTCAGTCTGAAAACGGCAGATTTGCTGTGCTGAATCCCGAAAAACAGACAAAAAAGGATATGTATAAAACGTTGAATGAACAGCTGAACATTACTGATAAAGAGATAATGAACGCACTTATTGATAAAGCAACAAAAGTATCAGATTACTATCAGGAACAGAACGTTAAGGAAATGAGTGATATACAGACGTTTGACGAATCAGAATTAATACTACATCATTATGAACAGCTGCAAACTCATATAGATGAATCTAACAACGTTCATACCACTATACCGCAGACAGTTTCCAGTTTTGTTGAAAGACAGGACAAGGAGTATTTTTCTGTTGTAAGTACCATGGAGGGTAAAGAAAATATTTATAAAACAGATGGCACTGCGGAAGCAGAATATAAGCCAATATCAGACAGGCATGAACTTATACTTTCTTTTTCAGATAAGAAAAATGCCCTGAATCAGCTTACGGAAATGTACAAAAAACAAGGTATTCCGGAAGATATTGCAAAGCAGATGTCTAAAGAAATTTTTGCAAAGGCTGAATCTCAAAGTCCGGAAAAAGTCCTACAAATAGAGGAAATCAGGGCAGAATCACAAACCGGAAAAACTGAAACAAAAGTAGTTGTGAAGTCAGGAAATCAGTCTGAAGAAATTGAAATTTCAGACCCTGAAAAAGCCATAAGTGAAATCACTGAAAAATTTGAAGTACCTGAAGCAGCAGCAATAATTGTAGTCGAAAAAGTCCAAGAAAATATCGAAAACAACGTTGAAGAAGAAAAAATTTCTGAATCAGATACAGAAGAAATACAGTCTGTAAACGCACATGAAATTGATGATTTTCAGTATGATGAAATGGATATTCCGCCAATGCCTGACTGGATTCCCGATGATAATGATATTCCACCTGAAATGCCTGATTTCAGCGGAAATTTTGCGGATAACGTCCCTGATATTCCGGAAGCTCCTGAAATCAATATTCCGACTGGCAGAGGTGGCAGATAATGGCTAAGAAAGTCGGTGTCAGAAAAACAAGTAAATCAACACTTGTGATTTATGGAATTATAATTCTGCTGATAATTATTGTGTTCTGGTTTCTCGGAGCTTCTATGGATTTTGCAGTAAAACCAGACGGTAAAGTTGATATAAATCTGTTGGGAGACGGTTTCAACATAGTCATGAGTGACCCTGAAATATTATTTTCATCACTGAAAAATAAAGGCGGATATGCTCCGAAAATGCTATTTTTTGGCGTATGCAGTACAGGAATTTATGTACTTTACAAGTACACTGAGGATAAGAAACGTCTGCATCGCAAGGGAGTTGAACACGGTTCGGCAAAATGGGGTGACGATAAGGAAATGAAATCACTTGCTGAAAGCAAGGAAAAACCTCATGTTCAGCCGATTCTTACTTCTGATGGAAAGCGTGTTTTTGATAAAAAAGGCAACTTTGTAGGTGTTATTATCGACAACAATATTCTGCTTACAAAAGAAGTTTATCTGTCACTTAACTCAAAACAACATCTTCTGAATCTGAATGTGCTTATCATCGGCGGTTCTGGTTCAGGTAAGACAAGATTTTTCGCAAAACCAAATATTATGCAGTTGAATACTTCATATGTTACCACTGACCCAAAAGGCGAAATTTTGCAGTCTACTGGCAAAATGCTGACCGAAGCAGGATATGAAGTGCGTGTTCTGAATCTCATACAAATGGAACATTCTAACAACTATAATCCGTTTCATTATGTTTACGACTACAACGGTGATTTGTCACAGGATAACATTAAAAAAATGGTAAATGTTCTTTTCAAATCAACAAAGGGCGACGGTGAAAAAGACGATTTCTGGAGTCAGAAAGGTCAGTCACTTCTTGAAGCAATTACATTTCTGCTTTTTGAAGAAAGTGAGTATAACGCTGAATTTGATGAAAACGGAAAAATTATTCCTGAAACAAGAGATACTTCACATCTTAATTTCTTTTCAGTCACAGAAAAAATGCGTAGACTGCAATATCCGCCACGTGGAAGTCAAGCACCTGACGGATTTTTCCTTGCAAGAAATCCTGATGAAAGTGAAGAAGATTTCCGTGCGAGGCAGTCAAAAGCATTTCTGTGTCCGCTTGATAAGGACTTCATAGAACTTGAAAAACGTAAGGGCGATACACTTGCAGGACGTTTGTACAAGGAAGTCCGCAACGCTCCGGAAGAAACGGGACAGTCATTCCTGTCAAGTGCGAACGTGAAAACTTTTATGTTCAATATGGACAACATGATGAATCTGACTTGCTGTGACAACATCAGACTTGAAACTTTGGGTGACCGAAAAACAGCATTATTCCTGATTATTCCAGCAACTGATTCTACATATAACTTTCTTGTTGCTATGCTTTACACTCAGATGTTTGATGTTCTGGCGAACCGTGCGAACTTCAAATATGGCGGAACACTGCCTGTTCATGTACGCTGTATTATGGACGAATTTGCGAACATTGGGCAAATTCCCGACTTTGATAAGGTAATCGCCTTTGTTCGTTCTATGGGAATGTCACTTAATGTTATTGTTCAGAATCTTGCACAGTTAAAGGCAAGATATGAAAAAACTTGGGAAGTTATCACAGGTAACTGTGATAGTTTGCTGTTTCTTGGTGGTCAGGAGGAAAGCACTCTGAAATATATTTCCGAAGCTCTTGGTAAGGAAACAATTGACATCAGAGGATATAACCGCACCAAAGGCAAGTCGCCCAGTACGTCCGAAAATAACAGTATTCTCGGACGTGAACTTATGCAACCAAATGAAGTTGCAACAATGCCCATCAGTGACTGTATCGTGCGGATACGTTCACATAATCCGTTTTACTGCTCCAAATATCCGATTGAAAAACACCCTAATTATAAATTTCTCGAAGATTACGACAAGGCAAATGCTTTTGATGTGAAAACTGTTCATGCCGTAACTTTACAGGAATTTACAGAAAAAAATAATAAAAAACAACCTGTTGAAATTGCAGATTCAAATTCAGAAAATCAGGAACAGGATAAGAAAATTGAAATAATTTTCAGTAAAAATGATATTCCTGAGATTGATTTTGAAACCTACGAAGAAGCTGAACTGTATGCAGAAGAAATTATCAGTGAAGCTTTTTCTGAGGAATATATTGATGATTCGCCTGAATTTGGAGAAATCTCTGAACTTGAATCATTCGATTTGGGCGAACTCATCAGAACACAGGAGGAGGTGAATAATAATGAAGCTGATGAAGAAGTTTCTGCCATATCAGAGGAATCCAACATAGATGATACTGTTTGCTATGCAGACCCCGAAGAACTTGCTGAATCGTTTGAAGATGTAGAAAATCTGATAGAAGAAGCTTTTGCAGATACTACAGAATCATATGGTGAAGAATTTATGAGTGATTTACTCGAAGACGATTACGGAATATTCGATGAATAATGTAATCAAAAAATTATAAGAAAAGAGGATTTTTCAAAATGAAGATTTCAAAAAAGAAAACCACATTTACAAGACTTGTAACAGCCATGATTTCCACATTCATGCTTGTTATCGTTCTTTCTTTCAGTGCAGTATCCGTAATGGCTATGGCTGCTGACAGAACTCCTGAAGCAGTAACAGTTACAGAACTTCCGGCTGTCGAAGCAGAAGCAGAATTTACAGTTACTCCGCTTGATTCTCCTGAAAATATGAGCATTGAACCTGTTGTCGTACTTAATAATCAGCCAAATGTTGTCATGCTTGCCGGTGAAGGAAGTGGTTCATCATCTGCTGATGCATCTTATACCAAAGTAATCAACTTTTTCATTACATGGATTCGCCGTATTGGTGCATTGGTTGCTCTTGTTGGTGCTGTAATGTTTGGTCTTGCAATCAAAAACAATGATGCAGACCAGAAACAGAATGGACTTCTCACAATGGTAGCCGGATTTGTTGTTATCGCTATTACGACTGCTGTTGATATGTTTGACCTTTTCTCATAAAAAATAACACAACATATACATACCCTTAAAAATGTTGTCCGTTTCGGCTTTTCCGTCGGAACGGACAGCTAAAAAAGGAGGTTTTTTATAATGTTTACTATGCTTGCGTCAATACTTCCAGTCCCACCAAGCGATACTCCTGCCAATATTGCACAGAATGGACTGGACTTTTTCAGTACATGGATTGCACGTATCGGAGGATTGGTTGCATTTATCGGAGCAATAAAATTTGCACTGTCAATAAAAAGTGAAGATACAAAGGAGCAGTTACAGGCAGTTCTTGTCATGGTTTCAGGCTTTATGATTGTTTCAGCAATACGGGATTTGTCAATATTCAGCATTCCTAATATAGATCTGATTAGTCCGGAAATTGCTGCAAACCTTGAATTTCTTGCTGTATTGAATTTTATCGGAAAATGGACAAGACGTGTCGGTGCTTTGGCATTGCTTTTAGGTGCATTAATGTTCGGATTTTCGGTCAAGGACAATAATGCAGGTGGTAAGGTCACATCACTGAAAACAATATCAGCCGGAGGTCTTGCAATGGCAGTTTCTGCTATACTCCCGACATTTGCATATATGTAAGGGGGATACTATGAAAACTATAAATAAAAAAAAGTTTAAAGTTTGCTTTATAGCAGTTATTGTTTGCTTTTGTATGTTATTTCCAATTACTGCATTTGCTTCATTAGGAGATTATGAAATTCAGGATTTATATCAATCAATAACTGATAATATTCGGGAAACAAATAAACTTTTAAAAAAAGCATTTGAATTTTCTCAGGTATCACCTTATGATGTTGTGAATGGTATTTCAGGAACAACACAGGGAAATATAGCTGTATCTATTATAAATGCATCAAAAACTATGTCTCTTACGGTGGCAACTCTTTTACTTATGGTTGATTTTTTTAAAAAATCCATAAATTTTGAATGGTCATCAAAATGGGAAAATGTACTGATTTTTCTTATAAAAATTATTGTCATAAAACAGATTGTTCAAAATGCTGATGTAATTATTGGATATATTTATTCTGGATTTCAGTATATCAATAATGTAGCAGTAAATACTTCTGAAAATTTTCTACCATGTGATAATAAAATCATTTATAATATTTCAGTACCATATCGTGGAGATACACTTTTTGATTGGTGTGCAAGTCATTTATGGCACGTTGATATTCCATATACTTATAATATATCTCAGGATGCGGTTAAAATTTTCTATCCTGATGCGTTATTTCCAACATCTGGTTCATATATGATTGATGATTATATTTTTTCAATTCCAGTAGACAGACCATCTTTTACACCAATAATAGAAAGTATATTTTTACAGCCTTATTTCATTATTATGAAAGCAATAGCAATTGTAGTTTTTGTAATAGTTATAGGACGAGTATTTGAATTATCAGTATATACAATTTTTGCACCATTACCGCTTGCAACATTTGCTTCTGATACTACTCATGATGTTGCAAAAAGTTTCATTAAAAACTATATTGCAACGGTTTTACAAATATCAGTAATCGTTGTGATGTTCATTGTATATGTTGCCATTAATAACTATTTCACAGCCAATGGATTTATAAATGTTAAGCTGATACAGCTTGTGGAACTTATTGCATTGGGACTTGGTGTTATAAAAAGTGGTGCATGGTCAAAGAAGATATGCGGTATAGGATAAATTTCTTTTTCAGAAAAGTAACAGATTGGAGTTTTTTATATGATTGAAGTCAAGATTCCAAAAGAAATACAGGATTACAAAAGCAAACTCGTTTTTGGTCTGACAACACGTCAGATTATCGCAATTGCCGGAGCATTAGCAGTTGGTGTACCTTTGGGTGTTCTTGGATATGGTCGTATTTCTGGAGATACATTGTCATGGATGGTTATACTGTCTGTTGTTCCGTTTGCTGGATGGGGATGGTTTACATTCAAAGATATGCGTTTTGAAGTTTTTATGAAGTCTTTTTTATCAATGAATTTTCTACCACAAAGGCGTGTTTATGAAGATACGGATATTAATATATTTCATTCTCTGAGAGAAGAAATAATTGAAAATAATATTATAAATCAGCGAATTGAAAACGGTGACTATGAGTTTGATGATGAATAAAAGGAGGTAATAGCGTTGTTCGGAAAAGAGAATAACACCAAAAAATCAGCAAGGGAAATTGACAGAAAACGTGAAGCAGAACTGAAAAAAGGGAAAACTAAAAAGAAAGATACTCCACAAAAACGTCAGGTCAAACGCACCACAATTCAGACTTTACCCTATGAGTGCTTTGTAAGCAACTATGTCGCTTTACTGAAAAGCAACGTAAAAATCGGCAGAGAAACGGCTAATCTGTACTCAAAAGTCTATCTTGTTCCGGACGTGAATTACTCTGCACTGACTAAAGAACAGCAACTTGAAAAAATGCAGATTTACATAGATTTACTGAACGGTTTTGACAGTACAGTAAGTTTGCAGGTCACAATGCTGAATAGTAAAATCAACAAGGAAGATTTTGAAAACAGGCTGTTGTTGAAAAACAAAAATGATGGTCTTGATGCAGAAAGACAGGAATTTAATGAAATCCTGCACGATAAAATCATGCATGGTCAGAACGGCATACAGTGCCGAAAATTTATAACCGTAACAGTTGCAGCAATCAATTTTGAAGCAGCAAGCACAAGATTTTTCAATATTGAGTCTCATCTGATAAGCTGTCTTAGCAGACTTGGAACTGAACTCATCACACTGAACGCAAATGACCGTGTGCGACTTATGGCGGATATTCTTTGCGATGTAGACTCAAAAATATACTCTGTTTCACGTGAGGAGTTTGCAAGAAGAGCAGAAAAAATGATTTGTTGTCCGGATTATTTTGAGTTTAAAAAAGACTATTTTATGTACAACGACAAGTACGCAAGATGTCTTTATTTTAAGCGACTTCCGCAGTCTGTTATGGATACAATTTTCAAGGATATTATTGAAATGAACCAGTCTTTGATTATCAGTAAAAACGTTGAATTTGTGGAGCAGTCAGAAGCTCTTACTATTCTTCACAGAAAAATAACTGATATGAAACAGGAAGAAATTGCAAAGATAAAAAAGGCAGCAGCAGCGTCAAGAGGTGCATTTGTAGACCCGATTGAGGGTACACAGCTTGCAGTAGATAAGGTTCAGGCACAGGAATTTTTAGAGGATTTGCAGGAACGTAATCAGAAAATGACGTTGTGCCAATTCATCGTTATGCTTACAGCTGACAGTTTTGATGAATTACAGCAGAATACAGAAGCTCTTGAAATTATCTTGCGAAAATATCAGATTGAATCAATCAATGCTCCATATCGTCAGGAACAAGCTTTTGCAAGTGTTCTGCCGTTGGGTAATTCATTTTCGTATGATAAGGAACACAACATTCAGACAAGACGTACAATGTCATCAGAAAGTACAGCGGTTTTCATGCCATTCAATGCACGTGAACTGCTTCACGAAAATGGTTTGTTTTATGGACAGAACAAGCTTACAAAAAGTGTAATCATGTTTGACCGAAAAAAACTAAAAAATCCAAACGGCTTTATTTTCGGAGTTCCCGGAAGTGGCAAAAGTTTTCTTGCAAAACTTGAAATGATTTTTTCTATTCTGTCAACTGATGATGAAATCCTGATTGTTGACCCTGAACGTGAATACACAGCACTTGCGGAACTACTTGGCGGTGAAGTAATCTATATTTCAGAAAATTCCTCAACTCATATAAATCCTATGGATTTGACCGAAAATCCGGATAAAAATGATAAAGAATATAACCCTATCAAAGCCAAACTTGATTTTATGCTGTCATTTTTCTCGGCGATTCTTGGTAATCAGGAAATTACACCAATTCAGAAAACTATTATTGATAACGTTATGCACATAACTTATAAAAAGTACGAAAAACCAACTTTAAAAGAGTATTATGCAGAACTTGAAAATTATGAAAAGACAGCGGTTGATGAAATAAAATCAGCGGTTACATATCTTAGGCAAACTTTGCATTTGTATGTACATGGTTCGATGAATGTTTTTTCAAATCCGTCCAACGTGAATATCAATAAGCGGATTGTTGTGTACGATATTAAGGAACTCGGAAAAAATTTACAGACTCTCGGAATGATGATTGTACTTGAAAATCTTTGGGACAGAGTAGCTAAAAATCGTACAAAAGGCATTGGAACAAGAATTTACATAGACGAAATGTATCTGCTTTTTAAGTCTGAACAGTCGGCGAATTTCTTTTATGAGCTGTACAAACGTGCAAGAAAATGGGGCGGTATTCCAACTGGAATTACACAGAATGTTGATGATTTGTTACGCTCTGAACTCGCACGTACCATGCTATCAAATACGCAATTTGTTGTTATGCTTTCACAAAATGCGACTGACCGTGACCAACTTTCAAGACTGCTGAATATATCACATGAAACTATGATGTATGTTACTAATGCAAGCTCTGGAAGTGGTTTGATTTATGCTGATGAATATGGAGCAATCCCTTTTGAAAATAAATTTCCGTCAAATACGAATCTTTATAGGATTATATCAACAAAATTCGGTGAAGATTTGAACAAACTGAAACAGGAAAGAAATATCTGATTTTCTTTTTCAGTTTGTAAATGGGGGTGAAAAATTGTCACGTAAAAAGCCAAAAAGTCGTATAAGAAAATGGTCTGAAAATGTTGTGAAAAAAGTAATAAAAACACCTTTTTCCATGACTGCCAATACAGCAAAAAACGCAGTTTCAAAAGCCAATCCGTTTGACCAGAAAATCAATAAAGATGATGTTGCAGATACAGGTACAGAGAGTATGCGACTTGCATACACAAGTGTAAAAAAAGGCAAAAATGCTATTAAAACGGTAAAAAGGTCTGTGAAAACAACTGAGAGGACAATAAAAACTACTGGCACTGTTGTAAAAGGAACTGGAACAGTCGTTTACAGAACAACCGCTTTTACCATAAAATCTGCAATTTTAGTATCAAAATTTATCGTAAATACTACCTTCCATGTTGTTGCTTCTTTGATGAATCCTGTAGTATTTATATTTGTAGGATTTGTTGTAATTTTTTTATTATGTTTTGGGGCAAGTTTAATGATTATTTCTGGTGATAACACAGATAAATCAGCAAGAGTAAATGCTGCTGGATTAGTAAATGTTTCATCACAGTATCAGGTCGGACTTGAATATCTGAATACTGCTCTTGAAAATCATCAGAATAATTTTAATTCTCTGATTGATTCGCTGTATTTCAATTATGATGACCTTACGCACAGTACCCTTATATATATGGAACGCACGGACGCAACAGGTGGAAAAGCAGTTTATGAAAAAAGTTTTGCTACTGATGAGCGAAAAAATGCTATAAAATCTGAATGGAACATATCAATTACAGAACGTGAATTTCTTGCAATTGCATATGTCTATCTTGAAAATGAAATGAACACTTCTGGTAATACAGAACACGGGATTTATGCAGTTTCGTATACTCAGGAAGTTTTTGATACTATCGTTTCAAAATGTTCCGTTTATAGTGACAGTGTTTATGGTGGTCAGAAATGCCCTGACGAAAACTGTACAAGGCACGTTGAGTACATAGACAATCCCGATTATCAGGCAGCTGTTGAACGAACAAATAAAAGTTGGGCTGCGTGTGAAGAATGGGCAGATATTGCTAATTCAATAATCGAAGATGACAGCATTATCGCCGACGGATGGCGTATTGACAACTGGATAAGCGTATATAACATAAGTCCGTATTACTCAAATAATGGCTGGGACTTTTATGATTACCTGTATGACCGATATATTGATAACTGGAATGTAATGGTATCAACACCTGAAAAAATCGAAGAAGTAACATATATCTGTGAATATCAGCACGATTTACATTCAATTGGTCTTGCATTTTTCGATAAGGAAACAGTCATGAACGCTTTGGACTTTGATGATATAAGCAAACAGTGGGTTGAACTGACAGAAAAAGGATTTGAAAATAATCCCGATATTTCATAAAAGGGCTGATAATATGGAGTACATTTTATCTTTAAGCTATGGTAAAGACAGTCTTGCTTGTCTGGGTGCAATTGAAAAATTGAACTTGCCAATTGATAGAATTATTCACGCTGAAATATGGGCAACCAAAACCATTCCTGCGGATTTGCCACCAATGATTGAGTTCAAGAAAAAAGCAGATAAAATCATAAAAGACCGCTACGGAATAACTGTTGAACACGTTTCGGCAGGCATTACATATGAGGAGGTCTTTTATCATTTTGTAAAACCAAATGGAAAAAGTATAAATTGTGGGCATATAAACGGTTTTCCTATGATAAAGGGAGCGTGGTGTAACAGTAAACTGAAGGTCAAAGCATTGAATAAAATTGATAAAAATGCAATTTCCTATATTGGAATAGCTGTTGATGAAACAAAACGTTTCAAAGTTTTGTCTGAACATAAAATATCACCGCTTGTTATGGCAGAATGGACTGAAAAAATGTGTTATGACTGGTGTGATGAGAATGATTTGCTGTCACCAATTTATAATTCAGCAAGTCGTGGTGGTTGTTGGTTCTGTCATAATCAAAGTGTGAATCAACTTAGATTATTAAGAAAAAATTATCCTCAATACTGGAATTTGCTTTTAAAATGGGACGAAGTATCACCGATAACTTTTAAGCCAAATCGTACTCTACATGACTTTGAAAAAAGATTTTTACTTGAAGATAAAGGCTACATACAGCCAAATGACAGGCATTTTAGGTGGAAATTTTTGAATGAAAAACTATAGAAAGGAAAAAATTATGAAGCATAAGGAACGTGTACAGAAAGTGAAAAACTTTACTGAAAAAAATAAAGTTTTTGTGATAATGGCAGTTGTTGCAGTGATTTTTCTGTGTTCAAATTTCTTTTTCAGTAAAGAAAACAATGATATAACACCTGAAACAATTCAGAGTGAAGCTATGGAAAATACAGAGGAAACTGCCGCTAAACCTCAATGGCAGTTTTACTGCACTGACCTCTGGGTATTATTGGGCGTAGGTGGATTATGTACAATAATGATTATTCGTGAACGAAAAAAAGCTAAGGAGGAATTACAGTGAATTATTTTTGTGATGTACATATTCAGTCACGAAAAGATGAGGAACAAAGAATTTTCATTGTTCTGGACAAGGAAAAATTTGCAGAGTCTGAACTGCCTAAACTGACAAAGGAAATTCTGCTTGCAAACAACCAGTACAAAGATTTTACAGCGAAATATCGACCTAAAATAGTACTTGCCGATTATACGGTTTATTCAACTAATGCAGAAATATATGCAAGTTCACAGAACGAAGTTTTTGAAGAACTGATTCAGAATAAAAATGTGCAGTATATCGGAAAATCTGAGCTTAATGTACTCTTGGAAAATCAAGTGCAAATGTTGTAAATGAAGAAGTTGAGACGGCGAATATATCAAATGAAGATGGCATGATTATTCCTGAACAAGCCGAAATTTCAGCAGATGCAGAGCAAATTACAATATCAATTGACCGTTCATATTCAGCTGTTCCTACTGAAGATTTGCAGATTAAAGGAGAAGTTATTGACGGTGTGGCACAAATTACGCTCCCTGAATTTGACAAGACTGACTTTTTCACTCATGTATCAGGCTATACTTGGGGATTCAGCAGTAATCCTGACGGCAAAAAAATTGAGTATTATGGCGGAAGTACATACAGTTTCGCAAAAGATACAAAACTTTATCGTGTACTTGTAAAATATGGTGGTGGAAGTGGTACGAAAGATGACCCGTATCTGATAAATTACTTTGACCAGTTGGAACTTATGGGCGAAGAAAAGGCAAGAGGTTATTTCAGACAGACAGAAGATATTGTTTTTCCTGAGTGGTCATCACATAATCCGATTGATACAGTAAATAAGCTGAAATCAGACCCACAGGCTGAGTATTTTGAATATGACGGAAACGGTTATGCTATCAAAAATATTGATAATCCGCTGTTCGGGACGGTTTCGGGAGCAGTGATAAAGAATGTGAATATTCAGAATTCTTCTATAAATACAGTTGAATTTAAAGACTATGGATTTATTGCGTGTGAGGTTTATAATTATCGCTACGAAACTGAGGATGGTAAAAATTACGAAACGGGTGAAACACTTATTCAGCACTGTACAGTTTCACATTCTGCAATATATGCTGAAATTCCAAAAGAAGAAAATGCGACTGAAAGCGTTCAGGTTGTTACTGCTCCGGTAGTTGTTCCACCTGATTTGGTTGAGTATGATGAGGACGGAAATATTATTGAAAAAACAACTTCTGAACCTGTTAAAGTCGTAAAACATGGTGAATATGCTATTGGTGCGATAACAGGTCTGGGTGGTCAGATTGAGAACTGCTATGTTACAGATTTTGGAATATATGCTTCGCTTGATGACTATTTTCTGTATGCCGGAGGAATTTCTGGAAAGCCTGCAAATGTCGTCAATTCGGCAGTTTATGATTTTTCAGCACAGGGAAATATTTTCAATGCAGGTGGTATCGCAGGAAGTTGTGGAGGTTCAAGAATGTATAATCCGACTGGAAAAGAATTGCCTGATTTTTATGGCGGAAATATTCAGGGTTGTCTTGCGAGAAATATAGTTCTTACTACAGAAGCTTCAGCAGGAGGAATTACCGGAGAAAGCAGTACAAATGTTGAAAATGCCATAATATCCAACTGTTACGCCAATGAATTGGACTTTAAAACAGGCGTATATGAAGATGAAAAGCTCATAAAATCAGGTTATTCAGGCGGTGTTTGTGGTACAGACGGCAAAGAAAATAATGGTCACAAAATAATGAATACCGTGTCTCCTTCCAATTTAAAAGTTATCGGAAGTAAAAAAGTATCAGAATATGATGATACAGTACGTCTTGCACCTGATTACGCTTTTTATCAGGAAAATATCCTGACTGTTCTGAATAAAAACACCATAAATCCCGATAATCCGAAAGAAATCTATACCGGAAATTTTATTTTCGGTGACAGCAGTTTATTCGGTGATGACAGCGGAAGTCTTGCATTTCCGTCTGAAATATCAGACCTTTTTGAAAAGATTTATAAGGAGGAAAATTCAGATGAATGATGAAAATGAAAAAGTTTACACACTGAAAAGTGTGCAGTCTGAAATCGAACGTCTTGAAAAATCAAGGCAGAAAAAGAAAGAGAAAATCAGTAATCTTACGGCAGAACTCAAGGAAGATAATACTAAAATGAAAGAACTTGAGAAGATTTATGATAATCTTTATCATGAGAGTTTACAGCAGAAAATCACTACTCTCTGGTTCAGGGAGGAAAAAATGTCTGCTGAACAGGTGGAAAAATTCCTTGAACTCAGCAAACAGATTCACGATAAAATTGATACTCTGGATGTTCAGACTATCGTAAATGCCGTAACTTACGCTTATAACAAGCATTGTTCTGAGGATGAAATCAAAAAAGTTGACACTAATGTCAACTTTTCATCAATAAAATGACAGGGGTGATTTTATGACTGAGTTGAAGATTAATGAACTCAAAAAATATTCACTTGGCTGCTGTCTGAAACGTTTACGTTGGAAAAATGGCTTGACACAACAGAAACTTGCTAAATTAATAGGCTGTTCACAGTCTGCCGTATCAACGTGGGAGAGTGAATCCTGCATACCGCATGGACAGACTCTTGAAAAAATGATAAAACTTTATGATTTGCCTTTTGATTTTTTTGATGAATCACTTGAATCTTCTTTTTCAGAAAAGTAATTATTGAAAGGACTTGAAAGAATGAAATTAGTAATAGCAGAAAAGCCGAGTGTAGCAAAGGCAATATGCCCTGTACTCGGCACAACAACAAAGAAAAACGGCTATATGGAGGGTAATGGTTACATAGTATCATGGTGTTTCGGACATCTTGTTGGATTGTATATGCCTAATGATTACGGCGAACAGTGGTCAGGAAAATGGAGCTTTGAACAGCTCCCCATGCTTCCGGAACAGTGGAAGTTCAAGATAAAATCCGACTGTGCTGCACAGTTTAAAGTGCTGAAAACACTGATGAATGACAGTAATGTAACAGAAATTATCTGTGCAACCGATGCAGACCGTGAGGGCGAATGTATCTTTAGATATGTGTATAGGCTTGCAGGTTGTCGTAAGCCTGTAAAACGTCTCTGGGTGTCGTCACTTGAAGAAACAGCTATCCGTGACGGAATGAAAAAACTGAAAAGCAGTACAGAATATGATAATCTGTATTCGGCAGGATTTGCACGTGCAAAGGCTGACTGGCTTGTTGGTGTAAACGCTTCACGACTGTTTTCAATCAGATACAGAACTCCTTTGAATCTCGGACGTGTCCAGACTCCGACACTTGCTATGATTGTAAAGCGTGACAGTGATGTAAAAAATTTTGTAAAGAAGAAATTTTTCACAGTTGATTTGAATTGCAGAAGTTTTATTGCAGTATCAGAAAGAATTGACGATGAAAATACTGCTGAAAAAATTGCTGATTTATGTAACGGAAAAAATGCTGTTGTAACTGAGCTGAAAAAAGAAATAAAGGCTACAAATCCGCCTAAACTCTTTGACCTGACAACTTTACAGCGTGAAGCAAACAAGCAGTTCGGCTACACTGCACAGCAGACACTTAATGCACTCCAGTCACTTTATGAAGCAAAATTAGCTACATATCCACGTACAGATTCACAGTATTTATCTGACGATATGGAGCAGACTGCAACAAAAGTAATTTCAGACGTTTATAGTGTGTTTCCTGAGTTCAACAGTGGTATTTCATACGTTCCAGATGTTAAACGCTGTATAAATAATAAAAAAGTTTCCGGACATCATGCAATTCTGCCGACTGAAAAAATCACTAAGGCTGATTTATCAAAATTGTCCGAAGAACAGAAAAATATAATTATGCTCATCTCTGCACAGATTTTGCTTGCCACTGGAATACCACATAAATATGAAGCTGTAAAAGTAACGGTAAACTGCGAAAATACGCTGTTTATTGCCAATGGAAAAACAATAAGGGAGCGTGGTTGGAAAGCAATTGAGGAACGTGCCAAGGCGGTTATGAAAAATAAAAACAGCAGTGAAAATGAAGAAGATAATACAAAGTCGCTGCCCGAAATTTCACAAGGACAGACTTTCAGTAACATTTCCGCAAGAAAAGCTGAACATTTTACAGCTCCTCCCAAGCCTTACACAGAAGATACACTACTTTCTGCAATGGAACACGCAGGACTTGAAAATTATGATGATGATTCAGAGAAAAAAGGTCTTGGAACTCCTGCAACAAGAGCAGCAACTATCGAGGGACTTGTTATACACGGTTTTGCACAGCGTAAAGGCAAGCAGATTTTTGCAACTGAAAAAGGCGTAAATCTGATTAACTGCTGTCCTGAAGAAGTGAAATCGCCCAAACTTACTGCCGACTGGGAAATGCAGTTACAGCAGATTGAACGTGGAGAATATTCTGCTGAAGTGTTCATGAATGACATTGTTTCTTTTATAAGGAACATCTGCAAAAAGTACGGAACTATGGATACAAATGCTGTTTTTGCTGTAACTCAGGAAGAAATCGGCAGTTGTCCAAACTGCGGAAAACCTATCAAAAAGGGAAAATTCGGTTTTCATTGTACCGGAAAATGTGGTATGAATATTGCTAAAGTGTACAATAAAGAGCTGACTGAAACACAACTGAAAAAACTGCTCGACGGTAAGGAAATTTCCTACACTGCAAATGGCAAAAAAACGGTTGTACTGCCTAAAGCTGTGAAGAATGAGTATAATGGCAAAATCTATTTTCAGTGGGAAACGCAAGGAGCATTATGAATCTGTACAGAAGAAGCAGACCTTATGGCGGCATTGTAACACTTATTGCGCAGGATTATACGGATATTCTGAACAATGACGAAGGTCAGAGCTGTATCTGTAATGCAGAGTTTCTCATATTTTTGAATATGAGTCCGACTGACTGTGAGAATATCAGAAAAATGTATCATCTTTCTGATGATATGATGAAACATATCCATGATGTTTCCTGTGGGCATGGACTTCTTGCTATCAATTCCGATTGGATTCCGTTTGAGTCAAGAGATGCTTCGGAACACATTGAATCAAGAATATGACAAGACTGAATCATCCCCAAATAACAAATTGTCTGTTCATGTACGCTTTATGCTTGATGAATTTGCTAACAGCGTGTATATTCCTGATTTAGAAAAACATCTTGCAGTATGTGGTTCTCACAATATAAGCGTAAATATTACATTACAGTGTATTGAACAATTAAAAACGCTTTATAAATATTGGGATATTATACTGAATAATTGTGGCAGCATATTGTTCTTCGGCTGTCATTCAGTTGAAACATTGAAATGCTTTTCTGACTTTATTGGTAACCAAATAAGTATTGACCAATTGAAAACAATTGATACTGACAAATGTGTTTTAAACATTCATGATATGCCGACTTTTTACGGCAAAAAGTTTGATGTTGAGAATCATATTAACTATGACAAACTTGAAAAATAGTATGTCATCGTGACACAAATAACAGTAAAAAAACCAAAAAATGAAAGAAGTGTAACTTATGAAAAAGTACAGATTAAATTATGATAAATTATTTATCGTCAAAGGTGGAATCGAGGGTTTTGAATATAAGGGTGAAATAATTGAAGCTCTGCAAATTTACTTTGAATATCGTGTTTTAGATAAAACAGGATATGAGAAGTTTTTTATTTGCTCCGATAACGAAGAAATGACAGAGCAGCTTATTGACGGATATGATTTGAACAGCTTTTATAAATGCAGTTTTGACCGTAGCAGAAAATTGGGATATTCAATGACACCTACAGAAATAGCCCTGAAAAGCGACTATGATGTAGTATACAACGTTGATTGCTGCTTTAAAGTGCTTCGTGATGAGGAATACCCAATCTTAATCTCACATGAAGAATTTTGTGATATTCTTTTGAGCAATGCAGAGCATTTTGACATCAGCGGTAATAAGCCTACACAATCTGTTTCCTATGGTGCTAGAAAAGAAAATGTTTGATTACTGCGGACTTTACCCTGTGGAACGAAATGACGAATATATAAAATATGCTCAGATTCATGGCAGCGACACTAAAATAAATGGCTATCCAACTGATGTTGAAATATCAAACAAATATATTGATTTTGATAGCACAGTTATTTTTTATGTGACTTATGAATTTGCAAGAATATACATAAATGATTATATGGACATTAGTACAATACAGCTAATTGTAGACAGATGTAAAGAATTAGGCTGGAATTGAATCAACAGTAATCATAACTGAAAAAGAAAAAATCATTGAAAAGTATTGAATTTAATACTTTAAATTGGTATAATTAAGGAGGAAAATGCAATGACAGAGAATGAGAAAATCAAAAAAGCCTTTACAGAGATACTTGATAACTACGATTGTTCATATGAAATCAATGACCTTGAAGCACTTCCGCATGACGTACAGATGCACATTGCGGAAGTATATTACCAAAGACCTTTTGATGAAGATAATCCAAATACTTACAGAATAAGCTATGAACTTGACAGAGAGATTTTCAAGGCAATAAATATCAATGATTTCAGAAAGATAATCGGAGCGGACGAACTGAGACAGAATGGTATTGAAATTACTGATATAAAGACAACTTCATATATCGGAGGAGATTTCTATTTTGATAACTCTATGGATGATGATGATATACAGATTTCTTTCAGAGAAATTATAAAGGAAATTTCTTTTAAAAATTCCAATGATGAAAGTATGACATTTACAAGCTACAAAGATTTAAAAAAAGCACTTGATGACCCTGATAACAACTTTTTTCACAAGCCTGAAACTGTTCAGAATACACCAGTAAGGAATTTCAGCAGTGCAGGAGCTGAAAAACTCCGTGAAATGACCGAAAGCAGTGATATGTACATTGATTTTCTGAAATTTCAGGGACGTGTGTTCAAGCACAATGCAAGTGTTGCACTTGAATTTTTCACGCAGAGACCGGAAACAAAATTCATCGCAACAAGAGAACAGTGGGCAAAATCAAAGCGTACTGTCGCACAAGGAAGTGAAGCTATACGATTTGTTGATTCAGACGGCAAAAATACTGATTTTTATGACTTTTCACAGGTCGAGGAAACTACTCCGCCATATCAGTGGACGATAAATAAAAGTAATGCAAATGCAATCAAATCACAGCTTGAAATACCTGAAAAAATGACGCTAATCAGCGGAGTTATAAATTCTACCGTAAAGCCGGCACATATTACATCATGTATGTCTGCACTTGGAATACTGCCAAAGGATTATAAAGCGTTCAGCAAATCTTATTTAAACGCAATTCAGCTTGTAATTGCAGGTCGTCTTGAAATCGGCGGAAGTAATTTCAATATTCCGTCCGACCTGACAGCACTGAAAATGCTGAAAACTGAATCACAGAAGCTTGCATTTCTTACTTATGCTGCAAATACTGCCCGTGAATCACTCATGAAAATTGAAAGGGTAGCTCAGAATATAAACACAATGGAAAGGATTGAAAAAAATGACTTACGAGAAATGGAAAACACTGACCCCGACAGAACAGAAAAACGTACCGGACGAGGAACTGCCATCAATACCTTCGGAATTACTGGAGAACAGCCTGACAGAAGCGAAAGCAATGAGAGTGGACGGAATACTGGGTTGGGAAACAACACAGAAAGTCCCCAACGGAAAGAACACGAGATGGTTTCCGGAGTACAGAATGAAGATGGTGGGCAGTCAGGAGTTCTGGTACAGGTTCGACCCGATATGCGGACTTTACAGCCTGAATCTGACAGAATTAGAGCCGTCGGTGGAGGAAGAACCGATAGGGATTTATGGAATGAAGTGGATGACGTTCATGGAGGAGAATTATCCGCATCTGGTGGAGGAAATGAAGCTGTATCACAGGTATCTGACAGTAGCTCGTTCGGTGGAGAGGAACGCACAGGAGTACAGGGACTTACTGGACGACCAGTTCGCACAGGAGAATCCACGTCCGACGGACTTCGAGGAAGTGCTGAAATGGGAACAGGCGAAGATGTTTTACTCGGACAGCACAGTGATGAGGGAGATAGTTTTAGTTCCGGTGACGGAAGCATAGAAGAAAAACTAAATACAGTGTTTTCATCAGATGAAACAGAAAAAACGTCAACTGAAAAAGCTGACGTTTTTGTTTTGGATGATGAAAAAAGACTTGTGCAGATTACTGCTGAAATAGGTGAAAATCAAAAAAAATATGCTGACCTTATTAATAACGAGAATTATGAAGAAGCGACTAATATATCGCAGCAACTCACTGAACTTACTATTAAAGCAAAAGAACTGAAAGAAAAAATACAGGCAAAACCTCTTACAAAAAAAGACGTAGACGTTATGCTTGAAATTAAACCACCGAGAAAATCCGTGCAGAATATGACCGAAACTGATACAGCAAAAACAGTAAAACTTGAATCCATGCTTGGTAAGGGAATGGGCGAAAAATCACCATATGCTATGCGTAAAAAGGGTGGAAATAACTGGCGTAATGATGAGAGTAAAATGATAGATATTGTGGAAATTAAAACGCATAATATCTTGAAAAAGACAAAATTAGCTCGAAAAGATATAGACATTCAAAGTATACCAACAGGAACTTTCATAAATAATGATACAAACGCAGAAATTCCATTCGGACGAAACGGCATTGATGAAAGCATTGCTAAAGCAATTCAGGACAGCCGTAGTGTTTCTGTTGAGGCACGTATGAATGCACTTTATCATATGGAAGAAATCATCAGAGATTCTGTTTATTTTGACAGTCAGACTTCTGAATATCACCCTAAAAAATCCAAAAATAAATCTCCGAATACTATGTTTATGCATAGATTTTACGGAATAATGAAATATGATGATGATTTTTATCTAACAAATCTTGCTATTGAAGAATCATTCGATGCTGATGAAAATGGTGTCATTAAAGATACAAATAACAGTTTTTACAGCGTAAGGGACATAAAAATAACACCTGTTCAGCTACTGGGTTATCAAACCCACTCTCAAATGCCTCATGGCATCGAGGATGCTCCAACAAGTGTTAAAGTAAGTATACCACAATTATATCAGTTTGTCAAGTACTTTGATGAAAATTTTTTTGAAAATCCTAATGCTGTCGGACGTGAAGCAAGAGAAGCAGAACTTTATCAACAGGCTAAGTATGAAGATGCTCAGAACAATGACATAAATCATACCGAAACGAAAAAACAGATTATTGAATTTGCAAAATCTAACAATATTTCTGTTCATGAAGCAATAAAGAAACTTGATGAACTTGAAGAAATATATAACGGATTTCCTGCTTATGGAAAAACAAAGACAGACATAAAAAGAGCTAAAAATCCCTTTTTTGCTGAAAAAGTCAGAATAGCTTTTTCAGCAGTTTCTGAACAGGAAAATTACAGTGAAAATCAAAAACAATTCATGAAGGACTTAGAAACATTTACAATTACAAATAATGTTTCCGGTAATCCGATAGATGCAGCATTTCAAATGAACAGCAGATTCAAGGAAATTTACATAAGTGAAGAACAGGTTAATACCAATATATTTGACGGACATTTTTCGGCTGTAGCAGATAAACTTGTGAAAGAGTTCAAAACGCAAATGGAACTCCTGAAACAGGAAAAAGCACAGAAATCACCAACTGAAAAAGAAAAGAAATCAGCTCCTGAAACTGTCCAAATCGACTTGGCAGAGGGAATTACAAATGCTCCGCAGATTCAGATAGATTCATCAGAACTTAAAATAGATATGGAGGAAATTCCGCAGATTATTTTCCTTGAAACTGATAATTTAGACGGTAAATTTCATTTCAATGAAACTGTTTTCACTTACGATATTGAAAATGTTACTGTTAAAGTTCAGGAAAGTTCCGATAATCTGTACGGCTTTGATAATCAGGAAACGCTTTCTGTTGAGGATGGTGCAGCACGAATCAGCGAATTACTGGAGCGTTATTCGGAGAAAAATATGCACATCAGTCTTGTGTATGAAAACGGCAAAAGTGAATCCCTCATGCAGTATATAAATCACGATTCAGATGATTATCCTATTATTAAAGCATCCCCCAACAAACAAGTACCGGAGTTTACAAATCCCAGAACTTGTACAGTGCAGGAGTATAACGATTTACTGGCAGAAGCAAGTAAAAATATTCCGGAGGGACAAGATTTTACACTGCATTTTAAAGTTGTTTTAAGTAACAAAAGGATATATGAGGAAAGGTTTAAATTAACAAAAGATACTGGAAAATTATCAGAAATTCTTCCTGCTTTTAAAAATGAGAAACAATCCGAAAGAGATTATTTAAAGGCTTTGAAAATGGTTTCAGACGAAGAAAATAGACTGACAAATTCAGAAACAATGGATGATTCAAATAATACCAATACACCTGAAAATCCGTCTGAAAATACATCAGAAACTGTTGAAGAATCAGAGAGTCAGACTACAATCGAAAATGAGCAGAAATACCCATATGTATCTGTAAAAGCAGGTTGGAATTATGATAAATATATTGCACCTGAACTGGAAACAAGAGATTATACTGTTCCTGAATTTAATAATGCGTTGAAAAAACTGAGTGAACGTTGGAATGGTGATGAATATGAAACAAAATCCGCTTTTGTCACACTTATAGTTCATCTGAGTGAAACAGAAAGTTTTGAAAAAAGACTATACGCAGAATATCAGTTTGAAAGTCTTTCACAACGTCTTGATTATGATACTGACTGGCTTGATTCAGAAACAGAACTGCGAAAAGCTGTAGAAGAAGCCGAAAAACAGACAAAAACTTCTGGACTTACTGAAAAAGAAAAAGCTTTTTTAAGTGGTGAAATTACTCCGTTTATGGCTAAATCCGTGCTTTCGTGGGACGAAATTGAAAGCATAGGATATATTATGTTTGAAAAAGGATATACAGAACGTTATGCTCCAAGGAAAAACTCAATATATGGAAACGGTCTGCATCAACCTGAGCTTTATGATATAGTTAAACGTATGCACAAAAATGAAGATATTCGCAGAGAACTTGCCTTGTCATTGCTTGGAAATCAGCATACATTTACTACCACAAAGGGTAATGAGTTCAGCGTTGAATATGGAGAAGATTTTCTTACTGCAAAATATGGAAATGTGGAAAGACAAGTAGACTATATGGAACTTGGAAACTCTTTTCTTGTGTTGATAAATAACGAATATAATAACATTGTTCACGACAGGACTGTGGAGGATTTACAATATGTCATTCCTAATCTAAGCACCGAAAATGCAGATAAACTTATCTCCGCCTTTGATAATTCACTAATGTACAATTGGCAGAATGATTTGCAGAAACAGCAGGAAATCAAACACTCACTTCATGATGTTCTTGGTGATGAGGAACTGACTGAAAAGGCTTTTGCTTCAATTGCTGAGATGAAGTATAATTACAAGCCTGATTTGAAGCAAAAACAGACTCAAGGTACATATAAAATTTATCAGCTTCCTGATGATGAAAAGTATCACGGTATCCGCTTTACAGGTATGAAAACTCTTGAAAATGAAGGTATACAGCTTAATTTTGAGGATTATAACCTTGTGTATGAGGGTAAACTCTCTGAGTTTAAGGGTATTGATACTCTCGAAGATTTATACAAGCAGTTTAATATTGAACATCCCGAAGATTTTACAGGTCGTTCACTTTCTGTGAGTGATGTGATAGTAACAGAAACAGACGGAGAACAGAACGCATATTACTGTGATACTATGGGATTTACAGAAATGCCTGAATTTTTCTTGGAAAAATCCATTTCTCAGGAAAATTCTGAATCTGAAAAAAACAACATGGATTTTGTCAAAGAAACTGTTTCAGAACGTCTGAAAAATTCTGAATACTTAAAATCCTCAGCAATTTCCAATACTCCGGAAGATTTCAGTTTTACATATCATGAAGAAACTGAACGTATTCTGATAGATATGCTTGGCGAAAATATAAGTGAACCTGAACAAGTCATTATAACACAGTTAATCAATGATACAGATTTGCAGAACAATACTTTCCAGTCTTTTATGGAAGAAATATATAATGATTTCCGTAAATCTAAACCTGAAAAATCTGCTGATGACTTGAAAATCGGAGACATTATCAGATATGACAGTGGAACTTGGCGAATAACTGATATAAAAGGTGACTTTTCACTTAATCTTGAAAACACTGATAAAAATTCTGTAATGCCTGTAAGGTCGTTCATCGGCAACTGGAAAGAGCAGCTTGTGAGGGACGGATTTGAATATGTTCCAGTAAAGGAAGTTATTGCACAAAAGCTATATGATACAGAGGTAAAATCTCAGGATTCTCAGGAGAAAAATATTACAGACGGTCAGATGTCGTTATTGGGAGATATTTCCGAAATATATCGAATTGTAACCTATTCCAATAATTCTGGTGCAGATGATAAGGAAGATTATACAACAATAAATGAAGCTATAGATGCAGGAAGACAGTACCTTGAAGATGATTATTACGACGGGTATGCAATTCTGAATACAGCAAAACACAGAATCGAACTGTATGGCGGTGAATTTCCCCGTGATGGAATATTCAGCGAAGAAGTATATGAAAACAGCGAGACATACGTTCCTACTCCGAATAACCCGACATCTGAAAAACTTTACAGGCGTTTTGCCAAAATGTTTCCTGATATTGTTTCAGGAGAACATACTTATGAACGTTATGGCAATGTTGGTGATGCGTATGAACCGCTTACAGTTGAACATCTGGGCGGAAATACCTATACTTTCATGACTTATTTCATGCAGAACGGTGATTTAATGCGTGACCCTGATTTTGAGTTTGAACTTGACCACAAAAACAAGACTCTGAATATTCTGGAATATCAGCAAGACGGTACTGTTTTCGGGACGATTTATCAGCGTGTTTACGATGAAAACAATAATCCTGATTTGAAACTGCTGTCTGCACTGGAAAAAAATTTTTTGCAGAATCTGAAAAATGCACATAATATGGAACGTCCGCTTACTTCTTACATTGATAAAAACGGAAATGAGTTCAATTCAGATAATGAGCCTGAAACTATTGAACCGGAAGAAGCTAAAATCAATGATAAATCGCCTGAATTACGTGAAGTTCTTAATGAATTTTCAGAAAAATATGGTCTTGGTGAACTGAATATTGAACCGAATCGTTACAACTGGAAACTTATTGAAAAATTTGCTGATGGTACAGATTTTCCGCTTGGTGAAATTAACAGCCCTGAGTACGGAAAGCCGTTCACTTCTGATGAACTTAGAATTTCCCTTGAAGAATTTGAAAAAGCATCAAATGCAAGAAATCAGAATATTTCTGAAATTTACAGCAGACAATTAATTGCAGAAAGGTATGGCGGAGTTTCAGAACTTCCAAAAGTACAGAAAAATCTGCCCGAAATTACATATGCAAGCAGACCGTCTGAAAAAATAAGTAATAATATATCAGCAATCCGTGAAATGATACGTCTTGAAAATGCCGAAAAATCGGGAGAAGAACTGTATGATAAAAGAAGTAACCAGTACAACAGCAAGCAGAATTCTGAATACCGTTTAAGACAATATTGCGGTTGGGGCGGTCTTTCACAGGTGTTTGATGAACGATTCAAACAGTATGATTATCGCCGTCAGGAACTGCAATCACTGCTTACTCCCGAAGAATATGCAGAAGCAAAGGCAAGCTCTCTGAATGCCCATTATACGCCACAAATCATTATTGATGCAATGTACAAAGCAGTAAAAAATATGGATTTGCCACGTGATGCAAAGATACTTGAACCAGCTTGTGGTACTGGAAATTTTATCAGCAGACTTCCTCACAGTTTCAGTGATGCTGAGGTTACAGGCGTTGAACTGGACAACATTACGGCAAGAATTGCAAAACAGATTAATCGTGACAATGAAAAAGTTCAGATAATCAACAGCGGATTTGAAAATTCTGGTCTTGCTAACAATAGGTTTGACCTTGCAATAGGAAATGTTCCTTTTGGTGACTACAATATGAACGACCCTGATTATGTTCAGGACTGGCGAATACATGACGCATTTTTCAGAAAAGCACTTGATAAAGTTGCATCAGGCGGTGTTGTAGCGTTTGTAACATCAACTGGTACTATGGATAAATCCAATCCGAAAATCAGGGAATATCTTGCAACACAGGCTGAATTGATAGGAGCTGTCAGACTTCCAAATAACGCATTTTCAGATGCAGGAACAGGTGTGCCGTCAGACATTATTTTCCTTAAAAAATGTGAAAATCCATTGCCTGCACATGAGCCAAAACCTGACTGGTGCTATACGATACCTGATAAGAACGGATTAAAAATCAATTCATATTTCGTACAGAATCCGCAGATGGTACTTGGTGAAATGAAGAAAACAACGTTTCAGGACAGGCTTACCTGTGAACCATTTGAGGGTGCAGACCTTGAAAAGCAGCTGAACGAAGCTATTAAAAATCTCAATGCAAAAATTACTGTTACAAAGCGTGAAAAGGCAGTAAATGAACAGCGTGGAAACATTGAGCCTTGGGGGAAAAATTTTACTTTCCAGTTAAAAGATGACAAAGTTTATTATCGTAACGGTGGTAAAATGGAAGAAATAAAATGTACTCAAACTGAAAATGAAATGATAAAAAGACTTTGTGAAATCCGTGATGTGACCCGTAAATTGATTGATTTACAGAAAACATCAGTACAGGATTCAGAGCTGATACCAGTGCGTGAAAGCCTTAATAAACTCTATGACGAGTACAGGGCAGAACATGGTGAATTATCTAATAAATCAGTAAAAAGACTGTTTGGCAGTGATTCTGATTATCCAATTTTGCAGTCACTTGAAAATTACGACAAAGAAACAGAAAATGTCGAAAAAGCTGATATTTTCTTCCGTCGTACCGTTAATCCAATGCTTGAAATCAATTCAGTTGAAAGTGTGGAAGAAGCTTTGCAGGTATCACTTGACCAGAAAGGTAAACCTGATATTCCGTACATGGCAATTTTGCTTGATAAATCACCTGAGAGTGTTTGTAATGAACTTCTTGAAAAAGGACATATATTCATCGACCCTGAAAAAGAACTGCCTGACAAGCCGTTTTCTGGTGTTGTTGAACGCAGCGAATATCTTTCGGGAAACGTCCGCATGAAGATGACAATTGCTGAAGAATATGCAAAATCAAATCCTGAATACAAGCAGAATGTTGATGCTTTAAAAACTGTAATTCCTGAAGATATAAAAGCTGACGAAATATCAGTGCAAATGGGCTGTGCATGGATTGAACCACAGGATTATACTGCTTTTCTGGAGCATTTAAGTGGGCGTACAGGATATAATTCACGTTCCTGCGATGTTAGTTATTCCCCGACCACAGGCGAATTTGATGTACTTAATGCAAAAAGTAAAAAAGACCTGAATTTGAATGAAACAACTACTTATGGCACGGCTGATTTAAATATGTATCAGATTGCAGAAAAGATTCTGAATCAGCGACGCATTGCTGTAAAGCGTGAAAAAATAAATCCAAAAGACCCGACGAAAACTGTTACCAGAACAGACCCTAAAGCTACAAAAATTGCACTTGAAAAGGCAAAACTTATCCGTGCAGAATTTCAGAAATGGATTTTTGCGGACGACAAAAGAAAAGCTAAATATGAACGCAAATACAACGATATATTCAACAGCATTGTCGGACGTAATTATGACGGTTCTCACCTTACTTTTTCAGGTATGGCAAATGATTTCACACTTCGTCCACATCAGAAAAACTGCGTTGCAAGGGCGATTTATGGTGGAAATACGCTTGCTGCCCATGTTGTTGGTGCAGGAAAATCAGCCGTAATTTTCACGTCCGTAATGAAGAAAAAAGAACTCGGACTGATAAATAAAGCGTGTGTTGTTGTGCCGAAAGCACTCACGGAACAGACTGCTAACGAGTGGCGTAGAGTGTATCCTGATGCAAAGATTCTAACTGTAACAAATGATGATTTATCAAATGAAACAAAAAGAAATCTTTTTACTGCAAAAGTTGCAACAGGCTCTTATGATGCGGTAATTCTTTCGCAGGAACAGTTTGAAAAAATTCCTATGTCAAAACAGTACAGAATTAATTTCATGCAGAAAGAACTTGACAGTCTTGAGGATATGCTTCGTGAAAAGAAAATTGAAAATCATGGCAAAAAAGATTATTCAGTAAAGGCAATTGAAAAATCAAAAAAGCAGTTGGAAGCAAAACTTGAAAAACTTCTAAATCCCAAAAGTGCATCAAAAGCAAAAGACGATTTACTTGAATTTGAACAGCTCGGATTTGATTATCTCGTCTGTGATGAAGCACACGCTTATAAAAATGGCTTTGTTCAGACCAAAATGACAAATGTAGCCGGAGTCACTACAAAACCGTCAGGCAGAGCAGAAGATATGCAGATGAAAACTGATTACTTCAATGAACAACTCGGACAGGGACACATTTTATTTGCTACCGGAACGCCTGTTTCCAACTCGATGACGGAGCTTTATGTGATGACACGATATTTACGTCCTGACTTGCTGAAACAGGCGGGAGTTGAGCGTTTTGACGACTGGGCAGCAACTTTCGGAAACGTTGTAACCAAAAATCAGCAGACGGCGGATGGCACACTGAAAATGAAAACAAGTTTTGCAAGTTTTGCTAATCTGCCGGAACTCATGGCAATGTATAAGGAATTTACGGACGTTCAGAGTGCCGAAAAACTCAATCTTCCACGTCCGGAGCTGAAAACCGGAAAACCACAGATAATCAGCGTTCCAGCAACTCCTGAGCAAAAAATGTACGTGCGTGAACTTGCAGAAAGAGCCAAAGCAATTGAGGAGGGTATAGTAGACCCTTATGAGGATAACCACCTTAAACTGACAAGCGAAGCACGTCTTATAGGTCTCGGAAACAATGCAGTAAAGGCACTTTATGAAAAGCGTGATGAAGAACTGCCGTATGATTTTATTGATGACAAAAACAGTAAAGTTGATAAATGCGTTGAAAAAGTTGCAGAAATTTATGAAAAAACAAATGATACAAAAGGTGTACAGATTATCTTTTCGGACGTTGCTTTAAATTCGGACAACGGAAATTTTTCAGTTTATGACTACATAAAAGACGAACTTGTTGCAAAGGGAATACCTGAAGATGAAATTATTTTCGCTCCGAAATCAGATTCAAAGGAACGTGAAAATATTTTCCGTGATATAAATAATTCAAAGTATCGTGTGGTAATTGCAAGTACCGGAACTCTTGGTACTGGTGCAAATATTCAGCAAAATCTGTATGCATTGCATCATATCGACGTACCGTGGAAACCGTCAGATTTTGAACAGCGTGAGGGCAGAATTTTACGTCAGGGCAATAAAAACAAGGAAGTCGAAATCTTCAATTATGTCACTGAGGGAACGCTCGACAGCTATCTTTATCAGACCGTAGTCAACAAGGCTCGTTTCATCGCACAGCTTCTGGACAATAAATCTCCGGCAAGAGTTTCTGAGGACTGTGACGAAAAAGTGCTTACATACGGCGAATTTCAGGCAGCAGCCGAAGGTAATCCTGATTTTAAGAGACGTATTGAAGTATCAAATGAAATTGTTGAACTTGCAATGCTGAAGAAAGAGTATGCCCATGAAACGGCTGTTACAAAGGAAAAAATTGAAAAACTCCCAGAAGAAATCAAACTGAAAAAAGAAATGCTGTCACACGTCCAGAATGACCGAAAATCAGCCGCAAAAATTCAAGAACTTGCTCTTTCAAATCCGACCAAAAATAGTAATTATGTTGTGATGACAAAAGAAAAAGTCAATGAATATCTTTTGAAAATGGCACAGTCAAAACTTGCAAATCCTGAAAAAGAAATACCGTCCGTGAACATAAATAATTTCAAGGTTTCGGTTTATTTTGACAAGCAGAATAATGAAGTGAGATTCAGTGTCCAGGGTGAAAGTACATATTCATGTGCTGCTGGAACTGCTGAAAATCAGGACAATTATCAGCGTCTGACCAATCTTTTTGAAAAGATGATACCTAAAAAGGAACAGGAAATTATAAAGGAAATTTCGGCACTTGAAGAAAATCTTGAACAGGCAAAAAAACGTGTGGAAATACCGTTTGCACAGGAAAAAGAACTTGAAGAAAAGATACAGGAATTTCAGGAACTCGAAGAAAAACTGTCCGGACTTTCAGTGCAGGAAGATGTTATACTTGACCCAGAAGAAGAACCGATTATCGAAACATCAGAAGAAAAATCAGCACGTGAAAAAATTTATAATGTTGATGATGACGACTATCAACCGACAGAAGATGATGACAATTCAAGAAATATCAGACGTTAAATTTTAATATCAGAAATGCCCTTGCTATAAAAAAAGTGAGGGCATTTTTTTGAAAAAAATCAAGGAGTAAATTTATGCAAAAAGAAAATTTTAATCAGCTTGTACAGTCCGCACGTGAAGCAGATTTGCTTTCATATTTTCAGAAAAGCGGATACCATATTGACCGTCACGGAGATAATTATTACGTAAAAGAAATTCGTGGCTTGTGCATAAAACAGGACAAAAATCAGTGGTACAATCATTACACGAATACCGGCAGGACAAATAATTCAATCGACTGCCTTACGCTTGTTCTTGGAAGAAGTTTCAATCAGGCAGTCTATGAACTTACAGGAAAAGATGTATCAAATATGCGTTCATCAGACTATCCAAAAAAGCAAGCTCCGCAGTACACATCACCTCCAAGACCACCCAAAACTGAAAAGGAAAATAAGGTTCTGAAAATGCCTGAACAAGCTCCTAATATGCGTCAGATGTTTGCATATTTTTGTCAGACAAGAAAAATTCCGGCACAAATTGTTGAGGAACTTGTTCACGCAAAACTGCTTTATCAGTCGCAGAATACTTTCAATACGGTTATCAATGGAGTACCAAAAACTTTCCAAAACGCCAATGCTATTTTTGTGCATAGAAATGAAAAAGGCGAAGCAGTCGGTGGAGAAATTCAGGGCTGTAATTCGTTCAAAAGATACAAAAGAGTTGTTGCTGGAACTGGTGAAAGTGCGTTTATGTTTACTCCGTTTCCTGCAAAAGACGGCAAGCCGAAACGTGCATATATTTTTGAAAGTGCAATTGATTTGATGAGTTTTTACACGTTCTGTGACAAGAGAAAATTAACAGGTGCAGTGTTCGTTTCAATGGCAGGAGTTAAACCGACTGTCCCGAAAAAATTGCAGGAACAGGGAGTGCAGATTATCTCCTGTGTGGATAATGATGATGCAGGAAGAAAATTTGAAGAGGAAAATAATTTTGAACGTTCCGAAAGTGTGAAAGGCTATCTTGACTATAAAGGATTCAAGGACTGGAATGAACTTTTAGTATTCAAAAGTGAAAATCCAAACGCAAATATTATGGAAAAAAGTCCTGCCCCACAGGAACAAAAAAACGACAAACCTAATTTCTTTTCAAGGAGAAAATAATGAAAACCAAAAGAAAAAATTCAAAAAGAGGTACAGTTGAGGTTTTCATTACAGCCGATTTATGTAACTCTTTAATATCAGCTCTGGACAGTTTCATTGTTGCAGATTCTGGAAACAAGTACGCTGTTTATGCACAGAAAATCAAGGATAAAATTCTGAAACATGGTCGTTGTTTTATGAATGGTGATGAAGAAAATGTTGCAGTTTATTTTTACGAAAATGAAGCTGCACTGCTGATAAAAATGTTTGCAATTTATGTAAATGCAACTGAAAATACTGACTGAAAAAGTATGAGGAAAATTAAAAAATATGAATACCTATAAAGTTGATAAGAATATAAAAAAGGGGTCTGGGGATTTCCACAGTCTGCGGAGCAGAAGAAACTTTCCGCACGATTTTTTTGGAGAAAAAATTTCAGATTTTAGTAAAAATCCGTCGGAAAGTTTCAGCCGTCAAGGTCGCAGACTTTGCCCAATAAATGAAGCGAAGCGGAATGTCCAGTTTTGATGAGCCTTTTAGGGCTTGTCAAAACT
>CAMWVV010000009.1 GCA_947177755.1 uncultured Ruminococcus sp.
GTTTTCAACAATTTTAGTCTATGCTAACTTTTTCATTTAAAAAATATGAACACCGCATATATCTTTACAAAGTGCCATTTTTGCCCTAATTAATTAAAAAATCTTTCAACAGTTTCAACAGTTTCAACAGTGCGAATTTTCACATAATCATCACAAAAAAGTTGTTAACAAAAACTCTATTTTCTGTGTACAAAAAATCACTCATTTTTGCATAGTTTTCCACACTAAACTAACAATCTTTCAACAGGTTTTCAACAGTCATGTTAAAAAATACAATATTTCAAATGTCGCATCATTAAAGATAAAAAAATATATTTGTATTTTTAAACAAAAAGTTTTCAACAGTTTCAACAGTCGAAAATTTTTCAGACAAGAAAGTTTGTTCTAATTCAATTATTTAACACTGTACTTTTGTATAGTCACAATTTGTTCACAATGTTGAAAACTACTGTTTTAGTATAGGCTAACAAAAGTTTTCAACACTAAACTAACAATCTTTCAACAATTTCAACACAATTTATTAAAACAGAAAACATTTTGTTTGAGGCTTTATAAAAAGAAAAAATTGATGTTTTATGTTTTAATCAAAAAGTTTTCAACAGTTTCAACAATTTGACTTTCAACAGTCTGTTGAAAACTTTTCAAACAAATGTTCGGTTTTCCGAGTTTTCCACAATTTTTTCCACAATTTCTCCACAATCTTTCCACAGTTTCCACAGGCTAAAAGATTTTACCAAAGTTTTCAACATCTTTCAACAATCTTTCAACATACCATTGTTGAAAACTTTCGACCATATATCACTACAAAACATAGTTTTCAACAGTTTCAACACCCCCTACTACTACTAATAATATTATTATTATTATTTTCTTTTCTTTTTCAAAAATCAAAAATTTTCTTTCTGAGGCACAAAAAGGCGGTCTCAAAATTATACGAACTAGTAGTTTTTTCATTCAAAAACTGTCAGTTCAGATTCAATATGGAGGAATGAATCATGAAATTTATATGCAACAAAAATGAACTCAGCGAAGCAATCAGCAATGTTTCAAAAGCTGTTTCATCAAAGTCAACGATACCTGCTCTTGAGGGCATCAAGGTCAAGGTTACTTCAGGAGTGGTTGAACTTACTGCTTACAATCTCGAAATGGGTATACGCACTTCTATCAGCTCCGTAACAGACGGAGAAGGAGAGTTTGTGGTAAGCTCCAGACTGTTCAGTGAGTTTACAAGACGTATGTCAGGTGACGAAGTAACATTCAGCATAAACGAAAGTCTCATCATAAATATCTCATGCAGTTCTACGGAATGCAGTTTTTCGGCAATGTCGGCAGAAGACTATCCCGACTTACCCGTAGTTGATTCACAAAGAGGATTCAAAATAAAAAATTCTGTTCTGAAATCAATGATTAATCAGACAAGCTATGCAGCTTCACTCAACGAAAGCAAACCCATACTTACAGGTGAACTTTTTGACATTGAAGACGGAAAGTTTAATATGGTAGCAATTGACGGTTTCCGTCTTGCAATAAGAAGTGAGGAAATTGAAAGTCAGGAAAACTATCATTTTGTAGTCCCGAAAAAAGCACTGCTTGAAATTTCATCTCTCATGAAAGACGATACAGAGTGCATTGTATGCACAAACGACAGACATATAATTTTTCAGACGGGAAATGTATTTGTAATTTCACGTCTGCTTGAAGGTACTTTCCATAACTACAAAGTAAGTATACCGTCTGTTTACAAAACAGAAGTCATCATAAACAAAAGGGACTTCTCAACCTGTCTTGAACGCTGTTCGCTTCTTATTGACGACAAGAACAAAGCACCCATTCGCTGTGAAGTTGAAAACGGTGAAGTGAAGATAAGCTGTAAAACAGGAATAGGACGCATAAATGATTCTCTCAGGGCTGATATAACAGGTGAGACAGTTACGATAGGATTCAATAACAAGCTGTTTCTTGACGCTCTCCGTGCGGCAGAGGGTGATAAAATACGCATACGTTTCGGAGGTGCGACAAAGGTAATAGAGATTCTTCCTCTTGAGGGAGAAAACTTCATATTCCTTGTAATGCCCGTACAGCTCAAAAACTGAATTTATCAGAAAGAGAGGTAAATAACATTATGGCTGAAACAGTAAAAATAAAAACAGAGTTTATAAAGCTCGACGCATTACTTAAATTTGCGTCTCTTGTCGGTTCAGGCGGAGAAGCGAAGATGCTTATTCAGGACGGGCAGATTCTTGTAAACGGGGAAGTCTGCACCATGAGGGGTAAAAAAATCCGTTCGGGTGATAAAGTATCATACGGCGGTAAAGAGGTAGTTATAGAGTGATAGTCACTTATGCCGAAATTGACGGTTTCAAGAATCTTTCCGAAATATCCTTTGTACCCGACCCGAAGTATAATATCATATCAGGCAGAAACGCACAGGGAAAGACAAATCTTATTGAGGCAATATGGATAATGTCGGGCTGTAAGAGTTTCAGGGGTTCAAAGGAAAAGGATTATATAAACCTCGACGGAAACAGAATGACGGCAGGAATAAAAATACGTGATTCCGTAAGGGAACAGAAAATAGAATTTGAAATGACAAAGGGAGTAAACAGCACAAAGCTTATACACCTTAACGGAGTCAAGCAGAAAGGCACAAAGTCTCTTTTCGACGTTTTCAAGTGCATTGTGTTCATTCCTGACGACGTTGATATTATCAGGGGGTCACCTGAAAAACGCCGTAATTTTATAGACATGGCTGCCTCACAGCTGAATCCCGTTTCAGTCGTTCACCTGAACAGGCACAACGTGATTATGAACCACAGAAACGCACTTCTGAAAGAAATCATGCAGGGAAATGCAGGTGAAGACGTTCTTGAAGTACTGGACAGACAGGCGGCTTATGAGGGTGCATTTATTTCTTATATGCGGAATGATTATATAAAAAAAATCAATGAGATATGCTCAAGACTTTACTGTACCATTTCGGGAGGAACTGAAAAACTTGAACTTGAATACAGGTCAAATATATATAAGCCGTCAGATTTTGAAAAGCCTTTAGGGAATGAAGCCGTTGAAACGTATTTCAGTAAACTGCGTGAAACGTCGGGTTATGATATACGGACAGGTTCAACCCATTCAGGAGTGAACAGGGACGAAGTGCTTATAAAGATAAACGGAATCAGTGCGAGGGAGTACGGGTCGCAGGGACAGATAAAGAGTGCCGCTCTTGTCATGAAACTCGCACAGGCAGAAATATTCATGAAAAGGTCAGATGACGCACCGGTTATATTTCTTGATGATGTCATGGGTGAACTTGACGAAAAGCGTCAGAGATTCATATTTGACATTATCAGGGATATGCAAGTATTTATAACAACCTGCAATGAAAGTGCATTGCTTCCTGAGATAAAGGGAAAGATTATTCACATAGACGGCGGAAAAATTACGGAGGAAACTGAAAATGTATCTTCATATCGGGAATAATTATTCTGTGGATACACGTGATGTTGTCGGTATCTTTGATATTGAGAATACTACAGTTGAGAAATGCACAAAGAAACTTCTTGAACGTGCCGAAAAGCAACATATCTGTATATATGCCACATACGAAATGCCGAAAAGTTTTATTATCACCATGAAAAACGGCAGTGAACATCTTTATATTTCACAGCTTTCAGCGTATACCCTCAGAAAAAGGATTGGAGGATATTATTTTGGAAGAAGAAAATAAAAATGTTTTCAAGTCCGCTTTGTCAAAGATGATTAAAATATTTTTTGTGACTGTGGCATTACTTTTCGTTGGTTTGATTTTTATAATAAATTATCAACCGCATTATACTTGGTTTACGAAAAACCGCAGGACAAAAATGGAAGATATTTTCAGCATAAGGGTTACGGATAATATAAGACTTGAGAATTATCGTGGAGAAGATTTTTTCGATGATACCCAATATCTTTATCTTTATGCATATGACCTTGAAAAATTCAAGGAAGAAAATGTAAACGGCACAATAACAGAAAAATATGACAGTAGTGATTCCATAAAACATTACATTGGTGGTTTCAGATACACAGGTACAGGCAGTCAGGAAGTACTTGTTCAAATATTCAAATATGACAACGAAGATTATTACAGAATTTCTCTTGACGGAATCGGTTAATTATAAAAAATCGGAGGTAAATTCATGAGTCAGCAGAATAATAATTATGACGAAAACGACATACAGGTACTGGAGGGTCTTGAAGCAGTAAGGAAACGCCCTGGAATGTATATCGGTTCAACTGGTGCAGGAGGTCTTCACCATCTCGTATATGAGATTGTGGACAACTCAATTGATGAGTCGCTTGCAGGCTACTGCACGGAAATTAACGTCGAAATTCTGGAGGGCGATATTATCCGTGTATCAGACAACGGACGTGGCATACCTACAGGCATACACCAGAAAGAAGGTATTTCGGCGGCGACAGTTGTCTATACCGTTCTTCATGCAGGCGGAAAGTTCGGCGGAGGCGGTTACAAGGTATCGGGAGGACTTCACGGTGTCGGTGCGTCTGCGGTAAACGCTCTCTCCGAATGGCTTGAACTCACAGTATACGACGGCAGTGACATATGGTTTCAGCGGTTTGAAAGGGGACATTATTCCGAACAGCTGAAGAAAATCGGAAAAACTGACAGAACAGGTACAAGCGTAATGTTTAAAGCCGACGATGAAATTTTTGAAACAACGGTATACAGTTATGACGTTCTTCTGAAAAGACTTCGTGAACAGGCGTTCCTTAATGCAGGTCTGAAAATTGTGTTTGAAGATAAGCGTGACCCCGATGACATAAAAGGTGAAACACTTTACTATGAGGGCGGTATACGTCAGTTTGTGGAGCATATCCACACGGCAAGGGGCTTTGAATCACTCAGCGGTGATGTTATTTATTTTTCGGGAACTCAGGGCGATTCTTTTGCGGAAATCGCATTGCAGTACAATGACAGCTACAATGAAATTATATTATCATTTGCGAATAACATTCACACAAAAGACGGCGGTTCACATGAAACAGGTTTCAAGAATGCAATAACAAAAGTCGTGAATGAATACGGCAGGAAAATGGGACTTCTCAAAGACAAGGAAAAACTCAGCGGTGACGATATACGTGAGGGACTTACAGCTATTATCTCTGTAAAGCTTACAGACTGCGAATTTGAAAGTCAGACAAAAGTAAGGCTCGGAAATCCCGAAGTAAGACCGTTTATTGAGAAGCTTGTGCAGGAAAAACTCATGAATTTCCTTGAGGAGAATCCCGATATTGCAAAGATGATTTTTGAAAAAAGTCTTGCCGCACTGAAAGCACGTGAAGCCGCAAGACGTGCAAGAGAGGCGGAAAGGAACAAGAACGCATTCGGAAAATCTCCCATGCCCGAAAAGCTGGCGGACTGTGCGGAGCGTGACAGCCGTTACACTGAAATTTACATCGTAGAGGGAGATTCCGCAGGCGGTTCAGCAAAGCAGGGACGTGACAGACGTTATCAGGCTATACTTTCACTGTGGGGAAAGATGCTGAATGTAGAAAAGGCAAGAATTGACCGCATTTACGGCAATGACAAGCTTGAACCCGTTGTCGCCGCACTCGGTACGGGCATAGGCGAGGATTTTGACATAGAAAAACTGCGTTACGGAAAAGTTATCATCATGGCAGATGCCGACGTTGACGGTATGCACATAAGGGCTTTGCTCCTTACGTTCTTTTTCCGTTATATGCGTCCGCTTATCACAAACGGAAATGTCTATATAGCACAGCCTCCGCTTTTCAGAGTTGAGAGAAACAACAAAATCCGTTATGCATTTTCAGACGAGGAGCGTGACCAGTATATAGCCGAACTTTCGGAAAACGGCAGGTATAAGGTTGAAGTACAGCGTTACAAAGGTCTCGGTGAAATGGACCCCGAACAGCTCTGGGAAACTACTATGAATCCTGAAACAAGGACAATAGTTAAAATCTCAATGGAGGACGCTCTGCGTGCAGATGAGGTGTTTACTGTTCTCATGGGCGACAAGGTAGAGCCAAGACGAAACTTTATAGAGGCTAATGCAAAGTTTGCACAGGATTTGGACATATGACGGAAAATAATTACAGACTTGAAAAAGAGTATAAAATTCCCTTTGAGATTTTCAGAGAGGGTTACACGGAATTTCAGAAAAAATTTATTTTTCCGCAGGCAAACGTTACAGCACTGGCTTTTATTCTGCTTGCAATTATATTTGTCGTTGCAGTAATACAGGACGCTTCACAATATTTTGCATATCTTCTTATAATGGTTTGTCTTGCAATGGCGGTGAGACAGTGGTATAATCCACGCAAGCTCCGTCGGAATCTCTTTGATGTATTCAGGACTATGGAAGAAACGGTCTACAGAATCGGAATAGGAGAAGGTTTTATTGATATTTCAACAGTTTCAGACGGAAATGTTGAAAAATCCGTTGAAGACGATGAGGAATATGAAGAAGAACCCCTGCTCGAAAAAAGCCGTATACCGTTTGACGAAAATTTTTCACTGCTTGAATATGACAGATTTTTTCTGATATTTTCAGGAAAAACGATATTCTATATTGTCCCTAAAGAGTGTTTTTCGGAAAACGAGCTTGAAATAATCATGGGACTTAAATCTAACAAATAATCTCACAGGAGGTAAAAATTTTGCTTTATAATGATAATTCAAAAGTAATAAATACCGAAATTTGTGACGAAATGGAACATTCAATACTCCATTATGCCATGTCGGTAATCGTTTCAAGAGCATTGCCTGACGTAAGGGACGGACTTAAACCCGTACACCGCAGAATCCTCTACACTCTCCACGAGAACGGTCTTACACCCGAAAAGCCATACAGAAAATGTGCTGATACCGTCGGTTCGGTTCTCGGACGTTATCACCCACACGGTGATGCATCTGTTTATGACGCTCTTGTCCGTCTTGCACAGGATTTTTCAATGCGTTATCCGCTTGTTGACGGTCACGGTAACTTCGGCTCAATCGACGGCGACGGTCCTGCCGCATACCGTTACACAGAAGCCAAGATGTCAAAAATAACTCTTGATATGCTGACCGACATCAACAAAGACACTGTTGATTTTGTTGCAAACTATGATGACCGTCTGAAAGAACCGTCTGTTTTGCCATCAAGGTTTCCTAATTTGCTTGTAAACGGCTCTGTAGGCATCGCAGTCGGTATGGCTACCAACATACCACCCCATAACTTAGGCGAGGTTATAGACGCATTACAGACGCTTATAGACGACCCTGAGTGTTCGCTTGAAGATTTGATGGAACATATACAAGGTCCTGACTTCCCGACAGGCGGAATTGTAATGGGTAAAGCGGGCATACGTGCCGCATATGCTACGGGACGTGGAAAGATAATACTCCGTTCACGCACACACTTTGAGGAGATAAAGGGCAGAAACTGTATTATCATTGACGAAATACCATATATGCTCCGTAAAGAAAGACTGCTGAAGAGTATAAACCAGATGGCAAGGGACAAGAAAATCGAGGGACTTTATGACCTGCGTGACGAATCCGACAAGGACGGTATGAGAGTTGTTATAGAACTCAAAAGGGACGCTGTTCCCGAAATTGTCCTTAATAAGCTTTTTGCACTTACTCAGTTACAGGACACTGTAGGCATTATAATGCTTGCACTTGTAAACGGTGAGCCTAAAATTCTCACTCTCAAGGAGATGTTGCAGAATTATCTTGACTTTCAGGTTGAAGTCATTCAGCGTCGTACAAGGTTCGACCTTAAAAAAGCTCTTGAAAAGGCACATATTCTTCAGGGGTTTGTGCTTGCTTCCGACTACATTGACGAAGTTATTGGCATACTCCGTAAAAGTAAGACGATTGCGGAGGGTAAGCAGGCAATGATGGAACGCTTTAAAGATACTGATATTTCTGCACTTCTTGACCGTTCACAGTATGACTTTACAGGTCTTCACATTGAAAAGCAGACAGGGCTTTCAGAAGAACAGGCAGACGCTATTGTCCAGATGAGACTGGGTGCTTTGACAGGGCTTGAAAGACAGAAAATCACTGACGAACTTTACGGACTTCTTACTAAAATTTCAGATTATGAGGATATTTTAGCAGACGTTAACCGTGTGTATGAAATAATCATGAACGACCTGAATGCTATACGCAAAAAATTCAGCGACAAGAGAAAAACCGACATTGAATCGGTAAGCGGAGAAGTTGACATTGAAGACCTAATACCGCAGGAAGACTGTGTTGTCACACTCACCAAAAACGGTTATATCAAGCGTATGCCCGTAGCTGATTACAAGACGCAGAAACGTGGTGGACGTGGTATCACGGGCATGAAACAGCGTGAAGAAGATTTCGTTGAAGAAATGTTCATATGCGGAACACATGACAATATTCTTTTCATATCCAATAAGGGTATTATGTACAAGCTGAAATGTTATGAAGTTCCTGACGGTTCAAAAGCGTCAAGAGGTTTCAATCTTATAAACCTTTTACCTCTTACAGACGGTGAAAAGATAACTGCCATGATAAAAACGACTGATTTCAGTGAAGACAAATTCATCACCATAGTTACAAAGAACGGAAAAATAAAGCGTTCCAATCTTTACCTTTACAGAAATGTCCGCAAGAACGGTCTTATTGCCATAGGACTTGACGAGGGAGACGAGATAGCAGGAGTACGCATGACGGACGGAAATGCACAGATTTTTGTTGCCACAAGAAACGGTATGGCTATACGCATTGAGGAATCTAAAGGACGTTCTATGTCACGTTCCGCACACGGTGTGAGAGTAATAAAACTCCGTGACGGTGATTATGTTGTAGGCATGGCAAGAGTGCGTGACGGTGCTTCACTTCTTACAGTTACGGAAAACGGCTACGGAAAAAGAAGTGATATTGACAGCTACAGAATACAGAACAGAGGCGGTTACGGTCTTAAAAATTATAAAGTTGATGATATACGTGGTCATGTATGCGGAATAAAGATAGTTGATGAGGAAGATGATATAATACTTGTTTCAAGCGACGGAATAATTATCAGAATCCTTGCGAGCGATATTCGTATTATGGGACGTGCCGCAAAGGGTGTGCGTGTCATGAGAGTGAAAGAGGGAGCAAAGGTTGTTGCCTTTACACGTGCAGAACATGACGACAACGCAGAAACCGAAAAAGTAGAACAGCTTACGGAAGAACAGGCAAAGCAGGCTGAAGAGGAATCCGCAGTTGAAGAACAGAATGAAATCATATCCGAAACTGAAAATACAGAAGATGAATAAGAAAAATAAAGGGGATTTCCGCAATAATTCGGAAATCCTCTCAAAGAAACATATTTTATTTATGTCCGCACTTTTTTTTGTGATATACGCATTTATTGAAAATAAGTTTATGCTCTGCACAAGACGTGAATATTTCGGAAACGGTGTTAAAATTGCTCACATTTCGGACGTTCACAAAAGAAATTTCGGCAGGAATAACTCACGTATATGCAGTAAAATCCGCAGGGAATCACCCGATATTATATTTATAACGGGCGATGTTGTTTCACGTAACGAAACTGATTTTTCGGCGGTTGAGTCAATGCTGAAAGAGCTTTGCGGAATATCTCCTGTATATATGATTTTCGGAAACCATGAGCAGACTCTTCCGACGGAAATGAAAAAGAAATTTATTGAAACCATAGACCGTACAGGTGCAATGCTTTTAAGAAACAAATCCGCATATATTGAAACAAACGGACATAAATTACATATCTACGGTCTGGAGGACAGAAAAACCGTCTACAAGAACGGAAAAAGTTACAGGAATCTTGATAAAATAACACTCGCAGACATGAATAATTTACTTGGAAAATGTCCCGACGGCGAAAAAACAATACTTCTCGCACACAATCCTTTTTTCTGCGGTGTATATTCACAATGGGGGGCGGAATATACTTTAAGCGGTCATGTACACGGCGGTATAGTAAGAATTTTAGGAAAGGGACTTCTTTCACCCGAAAGAAAACTGTTTCCGTCGTTTTCAAAAGGGGTATACACTTCAGGCAGAATGAAACTTCTTGTTTCGGGCGGACTTGGAAAATTACGTCTTTTCAATCCTCCTGAAATAGTTATTTACAGAATTTAGCTATATTCCGAAAAATGCGAATAAAATAAGCAGAATCCCCCCTATCCACGAAAAATCATGGTGAAGCGACGAAATTTTTTTCCCCGTTATATTTCCGAGTGCAATTGAAACAAATCCTGCCATAAAAGTGAACAGAAAAGCGGTCAGCGGATTTATTCCGTAAAAACCACTGCTTAATCCCGTGGCGGCTGAATCAAGCGAACTGGCAAGGGCAAGTGCTGCGGCTTCGGCAGCAGACAGTATTTTTGAGTTGTCAAAATCGGCTGCCGTGTCGTCAAGATAGAGCTTAACGACTATACCATACTTATCAGACCTCACCGAAACTTCGCCTTTTTTTGAAATATGCTTTGTAATACTGCGTATGATGCTCTTGAAAATCGTTATTACACCTATTGCGGTTATTACGGCAGTTCCGCACATACGGCATAATTCGGACGGAACAAACGACCCGATAAAATCAGAAAATTCAAGTGATATGCCAAGTACAGCCGCACTTATAAGACTTATGACGGATATTGACAGCAGGGGAATTTTTATTCCGCTGTTGCAGTACGCCGCCGCCGCCAGATATGTATCAAGACTTACAATTACTGCAAGGAAAATTTCGTCGTACAATTTCACACACCTCCCGACGTATAATATGCAGAAGATGAGGAAAATGTCAAAGCACTGTTATATGCAGTGTCGGCAAAATTAAAAATATAAAAAATATGTTGACTTTTCCGACGGATATGATATAATAAATATAATAACTTTTCCGTAATTTTCGGACAGGTTTATTTTTCAGAAAGGGGATTTTATTTTGATTGCCGGAGTTTCAACAGCCTGCCTTTACCCGAAACCGCTTGAGGAAAGTCTTTATGACCTCGCCGTCAACGGTGTTTCGTGCGTGGAAATATTTATAAATACTCATTCTGAACTTAAAAAAAGCTTTGCGGACAGTACCGCACAGATTCTCAGAAGATTTGACGTAAAATGCGTATCGGTTCACCCCTTTACGTGTGAAATGGAAACAATGATGTTTTTTTCAGACTATGAAAGACGGATTGATGATATTCTTGAATATTATAAATTATATTTCAGTTTCATGAATACTGTCGGTGCTGATATTTTTGTATTTCACGGCGGAAAGACAGGCTCGGGAAAAAACAGGGACTTCTACTGTGAACGCTACAGCAGGCTCTGGAGGCTCGGAAAAGAGTTCGGCATAAAAGTAGCCGTTGAGAACGTTTCACGCTGTCAGAGTGCGTCCTCAGCGTTTATACGTGATATTTCACATATGCTCGGAAATGAATTTGCATTCGTGCTTGATACAAAACAGGCGGTACGTGCAGGTGAAAACCCGTTCAGCTTTCTTGAATCGGCAGGACGGAGTACTGTTCATGTACATATAAGCGATTCGGGGGAGTTCGGTGACTGCCTGCCGATAGGAAGAGGAAGATTCGCATTCAGACAGTTTTTTGAAAAATTAAACTCTTTCAATCCGCAGTGCAGTGTTGTTCTTGAACTCTACAGAAGCGGATTCGGAGGAATAAGCGAGCTTATATCGGGTTATAACATACTTGAAAAAATGGTTGAACCATATGGCAAGGAGGGAAAAATATGAAATGTCCTTTTTGCGGACTTGATGATTCAAAAGTAATAGATTCACGCCCTTCCGACGATAAAATAAGGCGACGCAGGGAGTGCCTGAAGTGCAGGGGAAGATTCACGACATATGAAGTTGTGGAGATTCCGCTTCTCATGGTTGAAAAGCGTGACGGCACATATGAAACTTTTGACCGCAGCAAACTCATAAAGGGAATTTTTACGGCAATAAAAAAACGTCCTGTCACTATAGGGCAGGTTTCGGAAATTGCGGACTATATCGAAAATTACTATGCAAATGCACTTAAAACGGTGGCACCGTCAAGGGAAATAGGCGGTATAGTCCTTGAAAAACTGAGGGAAATAGACCCCATATCATACATAAGATTTGCGTCCGTATACAAAGATTTTACGGATATAGAAAGCTTTGTTGCAACAATAAGTGAATTTGAACAGGGAGAATAATTATGGATATTGATAAGATTTTAGATAACTTCAACGACGAAAAAACAGCCTGTATGTTTAATTACAATGAGGTTCAGCAGAATAAAATTGCGGCTGTTGTTCCTTACTTCATTCCTTTTCTGTTTTTTCTCCCGCTGATTATGGACAAAAATTCCGCTTTCTGCAAATTCCATGCAAATCAGCAGCTTACATGGCTTGCAGTTACGGTTATTATTGAAATACTTCAGAAAATTATAGGAATAGTTCCCGTTATAGGCTGGCTGGCAAATATTTTAATCAGCATTTCCGTTCTGCTGGTATCACTCGGGCTTATGTATGGTGCATCAAAGGGAAAAGCACTCCGTCTGCCTTTTGTGGGCGAGCTGATAAAGATATTCTAACTTACGGCAAGCCTTATGCTTCCGCCGTCCTCACTGTATACCATTGAGGCAATGGCGATGTCATCACATACAAGAAGTTCCGCAAGCATTTTATTGTTTTCGGGTCTGTAATTTTTTACTTCGTAAACATAGATACGGGCGTTTTTTCCTGCATATTCACGCAGGGGCATACCCTGTCTGTCCTGAAAAACCGCATATTCTTCATATGCCTCAGAAAAGTCCGACGGTATAGTTATGTCTTTTCCTGCAATTTCTTCAACTTCCCAGCCGTGCGATGCAAAGTAGTCTATGCGTTCACTAACTGTTGATGCGGAAATTGCAGGTTTTTCAGACGTTTCGGGTTCGGTGGTTTTTTCGGGAATGAGAAATATTGCCGCATAGATTATAACAGCTGTAAGTATGAGTATGAATATTTTCTTTTTTTTCATGAATGCCTCCGTGTGAAAAGAATTTTTCGGACAAAAGTCCCGTTGATAAATAATATAGCTGTAATTTGAAATTTATTCCGGAAGGAGAGAAATATGCCTCTGATTCGTCTTGATAAATTTATTTCCGAACGCACAGAATATTCACGCAGTCAGATAAGACAGCTCGCCTCAAAAAAACTGATAACGGTTGACGGAAAGGTTGTAAAATCAGCTGATGTGAAGATTGACCCCGATTCCGTAAAAGTGACAGCAAACGGAAAGGAAATCCGTGCAGACCGCTACAGATACATTCTTCTAAACAAGCCGTCGGGGTATGTCTGTTCAACCTCGGAACATGACGGCGAAACGGTTATGAATCTTATTCCGCCCGACATGAAAACAAAGGGAATGTTTCCGGCAGGCAGGCTTGACAAGGACTCTCTCGGTGCGTTGTTGATTACCGATGACGGTGAACTTGCTCACCGTATACTTTCGCCCAGACATCATATATCAAAAATATATATTGTGAAACTTGACAGACCCTTTCAAAATAAATATATTGACTTATTCAAAAACGGTTTACAACTGGCAGACGGAGAGGTGTGCCTGCCTGCCTGTGTCAGAGGGTGCGAAATCTCCGAAAAACTGGCTTTTATACAGCTTTTTGAGGGGAAATATCATCAGGTTAAAAGAATGTTTTCGGCTGTCGGAAATCATGTTGAAGTTTTGATGCGGGTTTCACTCGGCAGTCTGATTCTTCCCGAAAAACTGGGATTTGGAGAGTGTATGGAATTATTGCACAAAGATGTTGAAAACTTATTCGAAGAACCCGATTTTGACGATTTTTGCCGTCGATTTTTTAGCGTTTTTTCGGCAAATCTAATAAACAAATAACCTCAACTTTGGCAATTTAGCATCTTGAAAAATTTTGAAAAGTTTGGTATTATATTATTAGGGCTGATTTTTATCGGCAAAAATTTTGAACTGGAGGACTGGATTAAATGGCAGGTTTAAGTCTTAAACAAATAAAAAAAATATATCCCGGTGGAGTTGAGGCTGTTCACAGCACAACATTTGACATAAGAGATAAGGAGTTTATCGTATTCGTTGGACCGTCTGGTTGCGGAAAGTCTACAACACTTCGTATGATTGCAGGTCTTGAGGAAATCTCGGAGGGTGAGCTTTACATCGGCGACCGTCTCGTAAACGACGTTGCCCCCAAGGACAGAGATATTGCGATGGTTTTCCAGAACTACGCTCTCTATCCGCATATGACCGTTTTTGAAAACATGGCTTTCGGTCTTAAGCTCCGTAAAGTTCCCAAGGACGAAATCGAAAGAAAAGTTAATGAAGCCGCTAAGATTCTTGACCTTACACATCTTCTCGACAGAAAGCCGAGAGCTATGTCGGGTGGTCAGTGTCAGCGTGTGGCACTCGGTCGTGCTATCGTTCGTTCACCTAAGGTATTCCTTCTTGACGAGCCTCTTTCAAACCTCGATGCTAAGCTCCGTGCGCAGATGAGAACCGAAATTTCAAAGATTCACAAGAGACTCGGTACAACTTTCATCTATGTAACCCATGACCAGACTGAAGCCATGACAATGGGCGACAGAATCGTTTGTATGAAAGACGGCTGGATTCAGCAGATTGATACTCCGCAGAAGCTTTATGATGAGCCTGTAAACAAGTTCGTTGCAGGATTCCTTGGTTCACCTATGATGAACTTTATCGATGCTACTCTCAAGTATGAGAGAGAATACGACCAGTTCATTGTTGAATTTGGTGCAAAGGACGCAAGAGGCAGAAAGTATGAGATTATCGTTCCTGAATCAAAGGTTACTCCAGAACTTCAGGGATATGTAGGCAAGGAAATTATTCTTGGCGTTCGTCCTGAAAGTATTCATGACGAAGAAATGTACCTTTCAAATGCTACAACAGGTGTTGTTGACTGTCAGGTAGAAATTACTGAAATGATGGGTGCTGAAATTTATCTTTATCTCCTTTGTGAAGGTATTCCGATGACTGCAAGGGTAAGTTCACGTTCAACAGCTAAGTCTGGTGACGAAATCAGAGTTGCTATCGACCCCAACAGAATCCATATTTTCGACAAGGAAACAGAGAAAGCTATTGTAAACTGATAACATTCTTTTCATATTTATCCTTTCTTTCTTTAGTATACAATGTCATAAGACAGAGTATGCACGGAAAACCGCAGTGTAATGCTGCGGTTTTTTGTGTCTGTAAACGGAGGTAATTTATTATGACTGAAATAAGAAAATATCTTGAAGAACACCGTGAAGAAATGATTGATTTTCTTTCTGAACTGGTTGCGGTAAGAAGTGTGCAGAATGATGCAAACGGAGATTGTCCTTTCGGAAAAAAGCCTGCAAAGGCTTTGAAACGTATGCTTAAAAAATGTGAGGAATCGGGTTTTAACGTTGAAAATGTGGAAAACTATGTAGGTTCAGCCGATTTCAACGAGCTTGAGCCGTCGCTTGCAATTCTCACACATCTTGATGTTGTGCCAGAGGGAACGGGCTGGAGCAGTGACCCTTATGTACTGAAACGCTCTGAGGGGCGTTTAATCGGGCGTGGAACGTGCGATGACAAAGGTCCTGCTGTAGCTGCCTTGTTCGCTTTAAAAGCCGTCAGAGAGCTTGCTATGCCTCTTAAACGAGGTGTGCGGTTAATCTTCGGCACGAATGAGGAAAACGGCTCGGCTGACCTTGCATATTACAGGACAAAAAGAAAGTTACCGCCAATGGTTTTTACTCCCGACGGTGAATATCCTGTAATCAATGCGGAAAAGGGTATGATTCGGGTATATTTTTCTGCACCTTTTGAAGATTTATCAATAACGGCAGGAAAAATTATCAATGCCGTGCCGGAAAAATGTATTGCAGGTTACGAAAGACATATGATGTTTTTGTGTGACGGAAAGTCTGCACACGCTTCAACTCCCGAAAAAGGCGACAACGCAATAACAAAGTTTCTTGACGAGTACAGCAGGGTGTTTAAAAATCCGTTATTATGTGGACTTGCCAAATTATTCCCACATGGTGAAACTGACGGAAAGTCATGCGGTTTAGGATTTTCAGACGGAATTTCAGGAAAAATGACGTGTGTGCTTTCAATGCTCAATACTGTTGACGGCAGACTTAAAGGCGGTATAGACATCCGTTTTCCGCTTGACAGAACGCTTGAAGAAATAAGTGGAATAATATGCAAGTCCCTTGAAAGTATCGGCTTTGAGATTGACTTATGCGAAGGAACAGAACCGCACATTACCGACGAAAACAGTGATTTTGTGAAGTCGCTTCTGCGTGTCTATGAACGTGTAACAGGTGATAAAGGTTACTGCATTGCTATAGGCGGAGGAACTTACGTACACGATATAGACGGCGGTGTTGCATTCGGGGCGGAGTTTCCGAACGAGGACGGCAATATGCATGGTGCTGACGAGTTTATAACAGAAGAAAATCTGCTGAGAAATGCCGAGATAATGGCAGAAGCAATAATTGAACTTTGCGGATAAGTTTTCAACATCTCAACGTGTAAATGTTGAAAATTTTGTATGAAATCTGTCCGAATATTGTTTAAAGGTATAAAAAAAGGGACTGTTGATTATATTTACAGTCCCTTTTTATATTAATCCTGATTATCGTTTTCACTGGAATCGGTAGTATTTTCTTCACCGTCAAGTCCGTCAACTATATCTTCGGCTGCGTCGCCTGCACCATCGATAATCTCACCTGCGGCATCTCCCACGCCGTCAACCACATCTTCGCCTGCATTTTCCACTCCGTCTATAGCATCGTCTGCATGGTCTTTAACGGAATTACTACTCCCTTTGTCATCTACAATGCCGTCATCGTCGGTTTCATAGTGTTCATCATCGTAATAACGGTCGTCACGCTTGTCATCGTCACGGCGGTTGTCGTCATCACGGTCTTTTTTTTCTGTGACGTTTTCGTAATCGGTAGTTACCATATCGCCGTCTGAGGAATAGGAATTATCATTATTTCCGCACGAGGCAAACGCCGTACACATAGTCAGTAATATGGAACTCATTGCTAAAAGCTTTTTCATACAAATCAAATCCTTTACATGAATTTATTGCGTAAGATTTTCCGCAACGTGTTTTTATTGTTTGCGTAAATCTCTTATTTATCCACAAAGTTTTCAACTTTTTAAATCTGAAATGTTGAAAGATTTTAATTTGCATCAGACTATTTTTTTAAAATAATTTTTCCACTCCGATTTGTTTTCAGAAGAATTAAGATACTGCGTAATATTTTTTATATAATTATCATCTGGAAAACAGTAATTGTAGCATTCCATAAAATGATATATTAATTCGTCAGAAACCAATTCAATAGGTTCAGGATAATATTTTTCATTTCCATATTCGTATGCTTTTCGGCTTGTAAATGCCACTGCATCAATGATACAGTTCAAAACTGTCTGTTCTGAAATATCATCTGTATTTTCGGCAAAAATTGTAATTCCGTTTTGTTCGTTCACTAATAATTCATACAAGAAGTCACCGTCAGGACTGCCGTTATAAAGCCATTCCCAGCAGTATTCAATAGCTTTTTCTGCTATATTTCTTTGTTCGGCTTTATGCAGAAGTGAAACTGTTTTCATTGACAGTCCCAGAAGAAACGCTGTTTTTTTATCATCACTAAAACTAATAAAATTATTCATTATTTTTCCTTTTAGATGTATTTTTAATGAAGTTTTCAACATAGTTTTCCACAGACTGTTGAAAACTGTGTTGAAAACTATCTCCCCGCTTTTTTACGGCAGGGAGATGTTTTATTTATATCGTACTGATAAATTTTACTTTATATCTGCGTGATGTGCCTGAAGTGACTTTACACCGAAATGCTTGTTTTCCTTTATAGCCTTGATGCCCTCTGCACTTGCCTTGGCAGCTGCCATAGTGGTCATATAGGGAACACGGTGCTTTATAGCGGATTTTCTTATATAGCTGTCGTCGTGAGAGCTTGTCTTGCCGGCAGGAGTGTTTATTATAAGCTGAATATTGCCGTTTGCGATTTCGTCGGCAATATTCGGACGACCTTCATAAATCTTGCATATCTTTTCACACCTGATACCTGCATCTTTAATCATCTCATAACTTTTTCCCGTTGCGATAATACGGAAACCGAGTTCATTGAATGATTTTGCAATTTCGATAAGTTCGGGCTTGTCACGGTCGCACACACTGAGAAGTACCGTTCCCTCTTCGGGAAGTCTTGTCTGAGTAGCCTCCTGAGCCTTATAATAAGCCTCGCCGAACGAGTTTGAAATACCGAGAACTTCACCTGTTGAACGCATTTCAGGTCCTAAAACAGGGTCAACTTCCTGGAACATATTGAACGGGAACACAGCTTCTTTAACGCCGTAATGAGTTATAACCTTGTCTTTGAGTTCAGGAACGGGTGAGGGCTTGCCTGTAAGTTCGGCAGTGATAATTTCGGTTGCAATCTGCACCATGTTTATACTGCAAACCTTTGAAACAAGCGGAACAGTTCTTGATGCACGTGGATTTGCTTCAAGTACATAAACAGTATCGTCCTCAATGGCATACTGCATATTCATAAGACCGCATACATTCATTTCTACGGCGATTTTCTTTGTGTAGTCTTTTATGGTGTCAATCTGTTTCTGAGTAAGATTCTTTGAGGGGAGAATACAAGCGGAGTCACCAGAGTGAACGCCTGCGAGTTCGATATGCTCCATAACGGCAGGGACAAAGCAGTTTGTACCGTCTGAAATAGCGTCTGCCTCACACTCTGTAGCATGGTGCAGGAATCTGTCAATGAGAATAGGTCTGTCAGGGGTTACGCCGATAGCGTTTGCCATATAAATCCTCATCATTTCGTCGTCGTGGACTATTTCCATGCCACGACCGCCGAGAACATAGGACGGGCGAACCATAACGGGATAACCGATTTTATTCGCAATTTCAAGAGCTTCGTCGACGTTTACAGCCATACCAGCCTCAGGCATGGGAATACCGAGTTTATCCATCATTGCACGGAAATGGTCACGGTCTTCTGCGAGGTCGATAGTTTCGGGGGTTGTACCGAGAATCTTAACGCCGTATTTTTTTAGGTCGTTAGCGAGGTTGAGGGGAGTTTGTCCGCCGAACTGTGCGATAACACCCAGCGGTTTTTCCTTTTCGTGAATACTGAGAACATCTTCAAGTGTAAGAGGTTCAAAATAGAGCTTGTCGGAAGTGTCGTAATCTGTCGAAACAGTTTCGGGGTTGCAGTTTACAATAATTGACTCAAAACCAAGTTTTTTGAGTGCAAGAGCGGCATGAACGCAACAATAGTCAAATTCAATACCCTGACCGATTCTGTTAGGACCACCACCGAGAATCATAATTTTCGGCTTGTCACTTGCTGTGCTGGGGTCTTCGTCGAGGTGATAGGTTGAGTAGTAGTATGCAGCGTTTTCAGTACCGCTTACGTGAACGCCTTCCCATGCTTCTTTAATGCCGAAACTAATACGTTCGTTTCTGATTTCCTCTTCCGTAACTTCGAGGAGCGAACTTAAATATCTGTCTGAAAAACCATCAAGTTTAGCCTGTTTCAGAATCTCTTTCTCAGGAACACTGCCTTTTAATTTAAGAAGTTTTTCCTCTTCCTGAACGAGTTCAAGCATCTGTTCTAAGAACCAGTGTTTAATTTTTGTGAGTTCAAAAATTTCGTCAACAGTAGCACCCTTGCGGAGAGCCTCATATATTATGAACTGTCTTTCACTGGTCGGGAAACGGAGCTTATTAAGGAGTTCTTCCTTGGACTGTTCATTGAAGTTCTTGGCGAATCCTAAACCATAGCGACCTGTTTCAAGGCTTCTGATAGCTTTCTGGAAAGCCTCTTTGTAGGTCTTGCCTATGCTCATAACTTCGCCTACCGCTCTCATCTGAGTACCCAGCTTGTCTTCCGCACCCTTGAACTTCTCAAATGCCCATCTTGCGAACTTGATAACTACATAGTCGCCGTCGGGGGTGTACTTGTCAAGAGTGCCGTACTTACCGCACGGTATGTCTTTAAGAGTGAGACCGCACGCAAGCATTGCGGAAACGAGGGCAATCGGGAAACCTGTAGCTTTGGAAGCGAGTGCGGAGGAACGTGAAGTACGTGGATTAATTTCAATAACAATAATTCTGCCTGATTCGGGGTCACGTGCAAACTGGCAGTTACATCCGCCGATAACTTCTATTGATTCAACAATGCTGTAAGCCTGTTTTTCAAGTTCTTTCTGAACGTCTTCGGGAATCGTGAGCATAGGAGCGGAACAGAAAGAATCACCTGTATGAACGCCGATAGGGTCGATATTTTCAATAAAGCAGACTGTAATGATATTGTTTTCAGCGTCACGGACTACTTCCAGTTCAAGCTCTTCCCAACCGCTGACACATTCTTCAACAAGAACCTGTCCGACAAGTGAAGCCTGCAAGCCTCTTGCACAGACCACTTTAAGTTCGTCCACGTTGTAGACCATGCCGCCGCCTGCACCGCCCATTGTGTAGGCAGGACGGAGAACAACGGGATATTTAAGCTGTTCAGCGATTTTTACGGCTTCGTCAACTGAATATGCAACTTCACTGCGTGCCATTTCAATGCCGAGTTTGTCCATAGTGTGCTTAAATTCAATGCGGTCTTCACCACGTTCGATAGCATCAACCTGTACGCCGATTACCTGCACGCCGTACTCTTTAAGAACACCTGCCTTGTCGAGTTCCGAGCAGAGATTAAGTCCTGACTGTCCGCCGAGATTAGGAAGAAGAGCGTCGGGGCGTTCCTTCTCGATAATCTGGGTAAGTCTTGCGACGTTTAGGGGTTCAATGTAGGTTATGTCGGCAACATCGGGGTCTGTCATGATAGTGGCAGGGTTAGAGTTAACAAGAACGATTTCGTAACCCAGATTTTTAAGAGCCTTACAAGCCTGAGTACCCGAATAGTCAAATTCACACGCCTGACCGATAATAATAGGACCGGAGCCGATAATCATAATTTTGTTGATATCCTGTCTTTTTGGCATACCATTTTCTCCCAACCCGTACATATAAGATGTACGTAATAATATTTACCATTATGTCATGGCATTCTTATTTTATATAATACCACAAAAAAGTCAGAAATGCAAGATAAAAATACAAAAAAATTCCCTTACCGCAGGCAAGGGAAAAATATATCATATATGCTGTTTTATGTAGTCAACGACTTTTTCACGTGCAATATTGAGGGAATAGGCAAATTCTTCATAGAGAATATTTTCCGCATCTCTGAGAAATTTTTCGTCTGCCGAACGTAGTTTTTTGTGCTGTCCGTTAAGTTCGATATTTTTTTCATAGAGTGTTTTTATTAAACGGACAAGTTCCTTACGGTCACCGTTGTCAATAATTTTTCTGTATTCTTCTTTTCTTTTAACATCGTTGTCAATCCATATACAGCACTCATTGTCCATTGTGCTTATAAGACGGTTTATTTCCTGACGTGAATAAATACTTTTCATTTTGCCAGTAAGTACAGAATTTGATACAGGAACGTAGAAAGTATTTTTTTTATCTCCTACAGGTCGGAGAATGTAGTATTTAATATTTTCACCGCTGAAATCACGTTCTTCTATTGCACTTATTACGCATACGCCGTATGAGGCATACACAACTGCGTCATTTACGTTATACATTTTAAATCCTCCTTTATCTGATATATAATAATTATAACATATTTTAAATAAAAATGTCATGGACATTATCACCAAAAATAAAATAAAGATTTGTGTATTTTGTCATATGATACCACGTCTGATAAAAAAATCCCCGTTCACACGAACGGGGATAAAACATTATTTTTTCTTTTTCTTCTTTTTGCTGTTGTTTGAATTGTTGTTCTTCTTGTTATTGTTACTGTTATTGTTTTTATTGTTATTGCTGTTTACGGGCTTTACCGTGTTGTCGGATTTTGTCGTCTCTTCGGTTTTTTCAGACTGTTCTTTATTTTCGGAAGACTTTTCTTCATCATCTGAATTATTTTTTGTTGACGAAGTAAGTTCCTGTTCGGCAACAGCACCTTTTGATTTTATAATCTGAACGTTCTTTCTCTTGCCCGTACCAGCAGGTTCTTCATTGTCAAGACCGAGTTTTTTTCTTTCCTTTTCTTTCTGAAGTTCGATAAGGACAGGATTGTTTTTTCTGTCGTAGAGATAGAACATAACCATAATAGCGATACCGAGAATAAGCGTGAACATTCCGAGAGTAAATCCGGGCGGTGTATATTTCAAAGTAATGGTATGCTCACCGGCAGGAAGCTTAAGTCCTATAGTTGATTCAAGCATAATTATTTTGCCCGATTCAGCAGAAGAATCATTTGCGTAGTTGATTGTACCATTTTCACTTACTGTTTCAATTATAAGGTCATCAGCTTTTTTGCCATCGATTTTCAGTGTCCAGCCGTCCTCATAAGGAATGGTGGTAAAGAGAAGCTGACCCTCATTGATATTTACAGTACCTTCAAGATACCTGTCGTTTGATTTTTCCATATTTACTTCAAACTGATTCTGTTTAAGCTGATTTATATCTTCATGGAAAGCGTCATAGTCGAGATTGTAAATCTGTAAACCGCCGTTTTCCTTAAACATGAAGTGTTCGTTTGAACCTGTATAAATACTGCTTCCGTCTGTCTTTGTGATAGTGAAGCGTACTTCAAGTTCAGTGCCGGCAGGATAAGAGCCGAGTCTGACGATAGGGCGGATATGGTCTTTAAGGTAGTTGCCGTATTCCTGATGATTTGTGAAATTGCCGTTTTCGTCCTTGTCCTGAGAAACCCAGATATTAACGCCCTTATAGAAATTGCTGTCTATATGCATATATACAGCACCGTCGTACTGAGTGGTGACGTGCATATTTACAACGGGGTCAATGGCATTCGGGAGAGCGTCATAAGCGTGGTGACTGTTTGCAGTGTCAGCGTTTCCTTCTGCATCTGTGGGAGTATATATACTGTGGCGTACCTGATTCGGGTCAAATACGGTGTTTCCTTCATATGCTTCGGGTTCAAGACGCTTGTAATATTCCTTGAAACCGTTTATTATAATATTACCGTTTTCTAATGTCTGAAAATCTGTATTTCCTGTAAGGGTACTCAGGAAAATATTCATGCTGTTGAACTGGTTGTCAGTTCCGAGATGACCGAGTTTAAGCATATCTTCACTTGCGGCATATGCAATTGAAAGAGCGTCCTTGTTTTCATATACATCAAGGGTTGTTTCGTTGTTTGCATTGTTGATGTATTTTGTTTGAAATATTTTGTCGTATGCAGGTTCAAGAAGAGAACGGTTGCCCGTATTTCTGTTGGGGTCGTCAACCACATACTTGATGCCAAGAAGTGAGTCTGCAATAACGTTATTGCCTTTGTACTGTGTTTCATAGCTCTGTGTGAAATATCCGAGGGCTTCAACGAATTTGATAGCTCTTGCGTTCATTACGGAACTTGAGTGGGATATACCTTTAAGACCATATGCAAGGTTATCATTTACGCACCGCTGGAAAGTCTTTTCAGAACGGTAGAAACTGCTGTCATGCTGTTCAAGGGCATCAACAACGGCAGGGGCAGACATGATTTCCTCATATGTCGAGCGGTCAGAGTATGCCACTTCCTTGTTTACTTTCTTGAAAGTATCATAAGCATTATAACCTGCTTCAAAGAATACCACGCAGGCAACGGCAATTGTAAGGAGATTTCTTCCCTTTTTGTTTTTCGAGTGACTGTAGAAATAAAGATAAATCAGATATACAGCCGCAAGCATAACGCCGATAACAAGCGTACCGAGCCATAATTCCTCGTGTGTATCACTGTGATATGTTTCAGTCGTCTTGTATGGAACTGTAGCAACATACTGATATTTGTCCTGATTGTAGTTATATTTCGGCATTCGTTCATTGAAGAATGCAACAAGTATTGCAATACCTGCAAAAGTTCCTCCGACACTTCCCAGTGAAAGCTTATAGCCGTCGAGGTTTGAGAAAATTTCCGCTGCCATTGAAACAAAGACAAACGAAAGCAGGAAAGAATATCTGTAAGGGAGCCAGTTGGGGTCTTGTCCGCCGTGCCAGAGCATATTGATAGGCTTTATATACATACTTGCAATCATTATGACAGTAATAATGCCGTATCCGATTTTTCTTTTTGTTTTGACTTTCTTATTCATGAAGAAAAGCGGGAGAAGTGTGAGTGTAAGAACACCGCAGTAAATTTCGGGTCTTCCGTACATTCTTGTGCCTTCGTCAACATTTACTGAATAATACTGGTTCGGAAGCATTGTGGCGATAAGTTCAAGCAGTTCAAACATATGCTTATAGGTGAAATCGGGGTCGGAAAAATTAAACTTACCGTTTGAAAGACCGTTATAAACAGGCAGAATCATGAATATACTGCACATGAGCACAACAATGGTTGAAACAGCCATAAGTCCGAAAGTCTTTAAATATTCACCTGCATTCCTGAACTGTCTTTTTGTTCCGAAGAAAAGATAGTAGAAGAAATAAATTGCAACGAATATTGCAATCATGTAGCCTATATAAAATTCGGCAACAAACATAACTGCAAGCGGAATGATATAATTCAGTTTTCTGCCGTCGTCAATAAGATACTCAACGCCTAATATGATAAGCGGCAGGAAAACAGGTCCGTCAATCCACATCGGGTCGATAAGCTGAATTGCAACATAGCTCATCATTGCATACATTGTAGAGAAAAGAATTGACTGCAACGGTTTTACATTTTTTGATTTCTGTGCATATATACAGAATGTAAGACCGGCAGCACCGACCTTGCAAAGTTGCATTATCATCATAGCCTCAAGAATAAGACTTCTTGGCATAAGAATGACAATAAGTGTAAACGGACTTGCAAGGTAATAGCCAGTTATACCCATAAATTCGCCTGAGAGGTTACGGCTCCAGTTGTAGAAAATACTTCCGTCTCCCCAGAATGCGTCACGGATAGCCTCAAAGTAGTAGATATATTGTCCGTTGAGGTCAAGAGCGAGTACAGAACGCTCATTGAATGGATATATGCCGAAAAAGGCATATGCGATAAGAGTAAGCAGAGCGGGTATAAGAAAAGCAGCAACATAATAAAGCGGCTTGTACTTTACTTGCGTTTTTGCTGCGATTATGTCTGAAGCTGTAACAGACGGCTTCTGCTTTGAACCGATAGCTTTTGTTTTAGCCAAGTTTTGTTCCTCCTTTTTTTAGGGTCGGCAAAAAGCCATAATCCCCGATTATATTAATAATTATTATACTATAATTTTTCTGATATTGCAAGAGAAATAAATAAATTTTCATAAAAGATAATAAATCCGTCTTTTTACATTATATTTGACGTTTTTAAATGCGGAAACTCTCATTGTTTTACAAAATAATTATATTTTAGCAATTTTTTTAGTCATATAGCCGTTATAAAAATAACATTGTTAGATTGTCTTGAATTCATGTACTCAATCATTCGACGAAATTCGTCGTCAGTTCGGAGCAGGAAAAAATGCTGGAAAAACAATGATTCTTATAACGGAAAGCGGCTACCTTTTTATAAAAACAGTAAATTATATTGTCTTTTTATTTTTGGATTTCTGAGATTCCTCTACCATATGTTCTAATCTTCCTATTATTCTGTCCTGTTCCTTTTCCGAAAGCATACGGAACAGATTCATCATTGTTGTTTCGTTAGAATTTATAAAATTGATGTCACTTGATGATTCAATTTCTTTTCCATAAACCAAATAATCTAAAGAAACATTAAAAAACTCTGCTATTTCAATTAAATATTTTCTATACGAATTACTCCTACCAGATTTCCAATCGGTAAAAGCAGTCTTTTTTAAATTGAGAAAATCTGTAAGTTCTTTTTGATTTCTTGCTCCTAAAAGAATAATTATTCTATTCAGTATTTCCAAATTAAACACTCCTTTTTTAGTTATTTGTTATAAAAATACTTAAATTTCATACCAAGTACTTGACAATCAGAAAAAATAATACTATAATATAAATAGTGGTAACATTCAAAAGCATAAAAACCCACATTATAATTTTATCACAGGTATCTTAAAAAGTAAACAGAAAGGAATGATTTTTTTGAACGAAAACAAAATTGAAGTTTTTAACAGTACCGAGTTTGGTACTGTAAGAACACTGACGACAGAAGACGGAAAGGTGCTTTTCTGCGGGGCAGATGTTGCTAAGGCTTTGGGCTATAGCAACGCAAGAGATGCACTCGCAAGACACTGCAAAGAAAAGGGTGTCGTGAAACACGACACCCTTACAAAAGGCGGAATACAGGAACTTACTTACATTGACGAGGGTAATGTGTACAGGCTTATCACTCACAGCAAGCTTCCGAATGCAGAACGCTTTGAAGTGTGGGTATTTGATGATGTGCTTCCTGAAATCAGACATACAGGAAGTTATGGAAACATCAGCATTGAGAGTATATATAAGAGACTGGAAGTGTTGGAAAATAAAATCGACTCCTTGGACAAGGAGACAAAGAAACTGAACAGGAAGTTTAAAAAATTTATAAAGTCATCGGACAAGAAGAACGAAAAAATAATTGTGAAGTCAGTAAGTGAAACGGCAAAATCACTTGTTCCGTACTTTGATACCCTCATGAAAGTGATACAGAACCTGTTGAAATCACATTAATTTTTTATGGTAAATCGTATAATATATAAAAAAATAACGGCTCTTTTCAGAACCGTTATATTTAAAAATCAGTCAATAAATTCAGCAGAAATAACTGTATAGCCGTAAGGCTTTATTTTTACGGTATTGTTTTCAAATTCGCCGTACATCTTGCCGAAGTTCCTGAATCTCGGCATAAGCTTATCAATATTTTCAAGAATTATATCGTCACCGCTTCTGTTTACAAAGAATATAGCGTCAATATCGCCCTGTCTTGTGAAAGAAATGACACGCTCGTCAATAATTTCCCTGTCATTGAGAGTGAAGTAAGTTCTGCCGTACTTCATATTTGGAATGGATTTTCTTACACGGCTTAATTCCGAAACGTATTCAATAAGTTCCTTGTCCTCATTGCCCCAAGGATAACAACGGCGGTTGAACGGGTCTTTATAGCCCTGTAAACCTGCCTCGTCGCCGTAATATATACTTGGCACACCCGGCAGGAAAAACATCAGTGCCATAGCGGCTTTAAGGAGATTCTTTCCGTGATTATACTGGTGTTCATTGAGATATTTTTCAGCCATCCAGTCTTTGTTTTTGTCGTCGCAGTTTTCACCGCCCAGACGGTTAATGGCACGTTCGATGTCATGAGTGGAAACAAAGTTCATAAGCACGTCAACTGTCGGCTTGGGATAGTTTTCAATTATTGTCATTACGGAATAAATGAAGTCCTTTACATTTCCGCCCTTTACATAGTTGATGATAGCTTCACGAAAAGGATAATTCATGACGGAATCCAGCTGTGAACCGAGAAGATAACGACGTTTCACACCATAGCTTTCCTTGTTTGATGCGTCTTCCCATACTTCACCGATAACAATTTTGTCCTTGCCGTAGTTCTTCACGCACTTGCGGAGATTATTAAGGAACTGGTCGGGGAGTTCGTCGGCAACATCAAGACGATAACCGGCAGCACCTTTTGAAAGCCAGTAATTAAGCACGCCTTCTTCACCGCATATAAATTCGGTATAGCTTTCGTTGTTTTCCCATACGTTAGGGAGAGTGTCAATGCCCCACCATGCTTCATAAACGTCGGGATAATTGATAAAGCTGTACCATTCATAATATTCGCTGTCTTTCGAGTTGTAAGCACCTTTGTTTTCATAGCGGTTGAACTTGTTGAAGTAAACGCTGTCTGCACCCGTATGTGAGAAAACGCCGTCAAGAATTACTGAAATGCCATATTTTTCAGCCTCTTTGCAGAGTTCTTCAAATTCGTCGTTTGTACCGAGAAGGGGGTCGGCTTTCATGTAATCTGCGGTATTGTAGCGGTGATTTTCGTGCGATTCAAATATAGGATTAAGATATATGCAGGTAACACCCAAATCTCTGAGATATTCAAGTTTTGACTGTATACCTGCGAAGTCACCGCCGAAATAGTCGTTGTTCCATACATGACCGTTCTGGTCGGGCTTATAATACGGCGTTTCGCCCCATTCACGCATTACCCTGTCTTTAGGTACATTTTCATGTACTTTTCCGCTTTTGCAGAAACGGTCGGGAAAAATCTGATACATAATTCCGCCCTTGAGGAAATCGGGGGTTTCATAGTCCTTTGCATAGACTGTAAGCTGGAAGAGGTCGCCGAAGTCTATATTGCCCTCATGGCAGTTGATTTTCTTGATATAATGACGTATACCGCCGCTTGTATATGAAAAGTAGTAATAATGCACATCAGTGTAGCGTGCTGTGTAGCTTGTTGTATATACTTTATCCTCATCGGTTTCTTCTGTAAGTTCCATATTAAGAAAACGTTCTTTGAATCCTGTTCTGAAAAGAACAAGTACAGGCGGAAAATCCAGACTGATATTTTTCGGAAGTCTGATGGAAAAATTACAGGTTTCTCCCTGTTTTACTGCTCCGAAGATAGATTTATAATTTAAATTCCATGTATCATAAATTGGTTTCATAAAAAAATCACTCCCATATTCTGAAAAAATTAATATCCAAAAACAAAGGGGACGGAAATTAATTCGTCCCCTTTTTCATTCGGGTAAAATATTTTATCTCAAATGCCAGATATTGTCTGCGTATTCCGTAACTGCACGGTCTGCGGAGAATATTCCCGCACCTGCGATATTATTAAGTGACATCTTAGCCCACTTCATAGTGTCCTTATAGCATTCTGTGCTGAACTTCTGCGCACGTCTGTAGTCGTCGAAATCAGCAAGAACCATATACGGGTCACGGTCTTTGAGCGAGTTTGCAATATCATTGAAAGTACAGCCGTTTATGCCGTGATACATACGCTCGATAGCCTCATGAATAAGAGGATTGTTGTTGAAGTAGTCGTTAGGATAATATCCCCTTGCCTTGAGAGCGTTTACTTCTTCTGTCTTCATACCGAAGATAATGTTGTTGCCCTCGCCTGCCGCTTCATTGATTTCAATGTTTGCACCGTCGAGAGTACCGAGAGTAATTGCACCGTTCAGCATAAATTTCATATTGCCTGTACCTGAAGCTTCTGTACCAGCAAGTGAAATCTGTTCGGAGATTTCCGAAGCAGGCATAAGAATTTCAGAGAGAGTTACACAGTAGTTTTCAAGGAATACAACCTGTAACTTCTGATTGATTCTTGGATTCTTTCTGATTTCCTCAGAAATAGCCCAAATCATCTTGATAATCTGCTTTGCGAGATAGTAACCAGGAGCAGCCTTTGCAGCAAAGATATATGTCTTTGGTGTGTAGTCGGCATTGGGATTATTAAGGAGATATGAGTAATCGGCAAGAATATTCATGACATTGAGGTGCTGTCTCTTGTATTCGTGGAGACGCTTAACCTGAACATCAAAAATGCTGTCGGAATTAAGAACAATTCCCGTATTGTGCTTGATGTGCTTTGCAAATCTTTCCTTGTTTGCTTTCTTTACTTCCATGAGCTTTTTAAGGACTGTTTCGTCGTTTTCAAATGCTCTGAACTTTTCAAGTTCCGCACCGTCCTTAACGAACTTTGTACCGATAGTTTCACTGAGGAGGTCAGTAAGACTCTTGTTTGACTGATAGAGCCATCTTCTGTAAGCGATACCGTTTGTAACGTTCTTGAATTTTGCGGGGGTGTTTTCAAATTCATTGTGGAATACAGAGTCCTTGATGATTTCCGAATGGAGCTTTGAAACGCCGTTAACGCTGTGTGAAACTGCAACACAAAGAGTAGCCATGTGAATCTGATTGTCCTTGATTATAGACATACTTGTTGTCTTTGCACTGTCGTGACCGTTGCTTTCCATAAGTGACTGGCAGTATCTGTTGTTGATTTCAACTATAATTGAAAAGATTCTCGGAATAACTGTCTTTACAAGATTAACATCCCACTTTTCAAGAGCCTCAGCCATAACAGTGTGGTTTGTATAGGCAAATGTTTTTGTAACGATATCCCAAGCCTTTTCCCATGTGTAACCGCAGTCATCAAGAAGTATTCTCATGAGTTCAGGGATAGCAAGGGTGGGGTGAGTATCGTTTATGTGGATAGCAACCTTATCGGCGAGATTTTCGAGAGTACCGTAAACATTCATGTGATTGTTTACGATGTCGCCAACCGATGCGGCACAAAGGAAATACTGCTGACGGAGACGGAGAGATTTACCTTCAGGGTGATTATCATTAGGATAAAGAATCTTTGAAATGGCATTTGCAATGGCGTTCTGATTTATAGCCTTGTCATAGAATCCCTGATTGAACATCTCCATATCAAATCCGGGAGCTTTTGCAGACCACAGACGAAGAACGGAAACACCCTCAGAACCGTAACCCGAAACATACATATCATAAGGAGTGGCAACAACAGTACTGTAGTTTACATGGGAAATGTAGTGGTAACGGCTGTCCCAGTATTCCTGTAAATCGCCCTCAAAATGAACGTCAATGGAAAGCTCAGGCTTTGGTACAAGCCATACAGAACCGCCGGGAAGCCAGTTGTCAGGAAGTTCTGTCTGCCAGCCGTCCTGAAGTTTCTGCTGGAAAATACCGTATTCATAGCAGATGGAATGACCCATTGCGGGGAAACCTGTAGTTGCGAGAGCGTCGAGATAGCAGGCTGCAAGACGACCAAGACCGCCGTTTCCAAGACCTGCATCGGGTTCCTGTTCATAGATTCTGTCAAGGTTTATGCCTGAATGTGCAAGCATGGACTTGACGTCATCAGCAAGTCCGAGATTGTAAAGACTTGTCTTGAGGGAACGTCCCATAAGAAATTCCATTGAAAGATAATAAATCTGCTTGCCGCCGACCGAATTTGTATGATTTATGAAGCCCTGTCTTTTCTGACCGAGAATTTCCACAATGATAGCGGAAAGAACATGATAAACCTGTTTGTCAGAAGCTTCTTCGGGAGATACGCTGTAGAGAGCGTGAAGTTTTTCAGGGAATGCCTGCTTAATTTTTTCCATAAGGGGATTAACCTGTTTGTTTGACATAATTATTCTCCAATCTGCCGTACAATGAACGGCTTTATTATTCAAAGTAAAGTCTTTTTATGATTTAGTGATAGTTTATGCTGAAATCAAAGAAATAACTTTACAATTGGTACACTAAATATTGTATCATGTTTCTTGTGTTTTTGCAACTGTATATTTCAACAAATATTTATCAACTAAATCTACATATTCCCAAAAATCGTATTAAAAACCGACGGAAACAGATAAAAAGTCTGTAATTTATTTTGATTATGTAATTGTTTATATATACATTGCATTAAAAATAAAAAAGAATAATTTAAAGGGGATGAAGTAATTATTTCTTTCAAAAGACTGATTTTCAGTATTATCT
>CAMWVV010000010.1 GCA_947177755.1 uncultured Ruminococcus sp.
TTACAGTGATGAGGTCACACCCGTTCCCATTCCGAACACGGAAGTTAAGCTCATTAACGTTGATGATACTTGGTTGGCGACGACCTGGGAAAGTAGAACAATGCCGACATTATATAAAACCTGTCTGATAAAGACAGGTTTTTTGTTTTTTCCATATTCTTATTTTAACACATTTTTACAGAAAGTAAAACTGTAAAATGGTGATGTCATAATAATATGACATCACCATTTCTTTTTATCTTAATTTTTTTCAATCGGTATCCATATCTGACATGTATAATCAGGAGAGGTCATATTACCCGACGGATACGCTTCTATATCCATTTCGTAAGTGGGTTTATATTCAGATGTAGGAAAAAACTCGGTACAGAGTTCATGCCATAGTTTCTGAATAGCTTCTGGCATTGCACCCATACATTCAGTAATAATCCATGTGCGTGCAGGAATTTCAATTACATTGTATCCCTTCGGAATTTCCGTACATTCATTACACTCAACAGCTATTGAGTAATCAAAAACTTCTTTGTTTGTATGTGTATTGCCACGGCAGATACCAAAAACATATGTTTTGTCGGAAGCTTTTTTCAGCAGTGTTTCAATAACTCCTGTTCTGTGTGCCTTATCCCAGAAATTCGGGATAGTATTTTTATTCTGACTTTCGTCAATGGAATGGGTTTCGGTTTTTCCGAGAACCTTAAACGCCTGTTTTTCGACAATTCTGTAATTCATCGTATTACCGCCTTTCATAATAATTTTTACGCTCAGTCGGGAAAATGATTTAAGTTCTGAACCGTTAAGCCGTGCTTCTGACGGGGTTATACCATGAAATTTTGTAAACGCTCTTGTAAAGCTTTCCGGTGATTCATAGCCGTATTTAAACGCAACATCAATTACTTTGGATTTTAAAGAGGAAAGCTCACTGCCGGCAAGTGTAAGCCTTCTGTTGCGAATATATTCGCCAATTGTCATACCGCACAATGCGTTAAAGATTCTTTGAAAATAAAACACTGAACAATAAGCCTGTTCCGCAATTTCCGAATAGTCAAGTTTATCGGTGATATGATTTTCAATATAATCCAGTGCATTTTGTATGCCGTTTATCCAGTTCATATTTATTTCCTCCTTGAGTGTGACTATATTATAGCATGGTTATAAAATTTTTTCATGATATTATGTGCTTTCATATGTCATGAAAAAAGCAACTGCTAAAAAACAGTTGCTTTTTATTTTTAATAATATTTTATTGTTCCTGCCGGAAACTCATTGATTTTTCCTAAAATATAGTTCTGCATTGTCACAGCGTCGGCAATGGTTACCTCACCGTCGCCGTTAACGTCTGCGGTTGCCTTGTCTTTTCTTGTAAGAAACTCATTATTTACAACCATCTGTCTGATGCGTACAAGGTCAAATACATCTATCCGCATATCTGAATAAACGTCACCGACCAGTATAGTCACATCAACATCTTCACCGCCTGTATAAGTTTCAGTAGGTTCTTCCGCCTCACTGCTGAAAATTCTGACAAAATCGACAGACCCGTCAAAACCTTTTGCATTATTGTCCGCACCTATTCTGTAAGCACCGTTTTCAACAGCGTCAGCAATATCGCACGGATTTATTGTTATTTCACCCTCTGCAACAGTCTTTCCGTTAACCATAATTTTTCCCTTGTCACCGTCAAGAATCAGACGCACTTTCGCCCACTGTGTACCGCCAACAACATCTTCTGATATAAGTCTTTCTGACTTACCATTAAGCATAAACTCGGCTATAAAACCATTTCCGTCTGCTATCAGCTTTATATGTGAGTTATCGTCACCGAAAAATAAAACTGTTCCGTCTCCCCTGTTAAGAATTGCCGTCTGAATGTCAATATCTTCGGTATATAAAACACTCTTGTCAATATCCGCAAAATTATTTCCGTTGAAAGTAAGCACACCTTTTGCCGAAGTGCGTTCATTTTCCCACAATGCACCGTAATTCATGCCGTAAGTTGAAGTGTATCTGTCGCCGAAACTCAATGAACTATCATTATCAAAATCATATGCATAAATAAGTTTGTCGGTATACGGGCGACTGTCGGCGTATGACTGCGCACTTGCCCAGCCGTAAGCAGTTCCCTTTGAAATAGTTTTGTTGTTATCGTCGTAATAGTCACCGTCAATAACACCCTGTCCCGAAATAACAGCATCTGCCATGACAAAGGCGTTACCCTTTGCAACCGCATTGTCAGTCATCTTTGTATTTCCGTAAACACAGGCACTTTCAATTACTTTGGAATTTCCACTGACATTTGCACGTCCCATTACAAGACCTGTATCGTCAACCCTTGCATTTCCCGAAACCGTCGCATTTTCCGCAACTATTGCATATCCGCTTATAACAGCATTGTCCGTTACAGTTGCACTGTCCTGAACCACTGCATAGTCTTCTATACGGGCATTTCCCGAAACCGTCGCTCTGCCCATTACTTTGGCATTTTTACCAACATATACACTGTCAGCTACGTTTGCACTATCGGAAACAAGCCCACCGCCGTTAGCATGAATATGATAGGAATCCCACGGACTGTCTTTTACAGTACGCTTCACCATTGAAACGCCGTCACTGAACGTTACGGAATATGGATATCTTTCTTTACTGCTGAAAGGCACGTTGCTTTCTGAAAATTCTGAGTTGTCGTCATATAGTCCAGGGAGACCGCATTTTGTGATTTTATCAAGGTCGGGGGTTGCAATTACAGCAAGATATTCTGTACCGCCGTTGGAATCCCATGTGACAGTTTCGCCAGCACTGAAAAGTTTTGAATATTTACAGCTGCCGTCCGCACTCTGCTGTACTATGCAGGCTCTCCAGTCCGCACCGTCAATATCTGTACCCGCATTGAGAGTTACAGAACATTCACCACTCTCCGACGAAATCGGGATTATATTTATTCCTGCAAACTGCGGTGCTCTTTCTGTCGGCACTGTATATGTGTTATTTTTTCCCGAAACTTCTTCAAGCATGGTGTAAATCTGCTGCCAGTTCCATGACCCAGAACCTAAAAGCTCATTAAGTCTTGCACGGTAAGCGTCACCCTTTTTGAAGTCAAGCCCTGCCATATGTGCGGCATAAAGACCAAGAGTTTCCTTTAAATCGGCAGGAGCAAGCCTTTCAACCTGTTCAAATGGGTATTCGTCAGGCTGACCCTCCTGCAAAAGTTTTTTTACAAAGTCTGCACCGTAACCGTCAAGATTATCTGGGTTTTCCGTAAGATACTGGAAAAATGCCCATGATGCATAATAATCACGTCCGCAAGGGAATGTAAAACAAAGATTTTTCATGTATGTTTCAAAAAAATCCGTTCCGTGACCTGTTTCGTCGTTTGAATAGTCGCTGTAAAGATACTGTTCCCTGTACCAGTTGCCGATAGCTTCCCACCATGCATATGAATATTTATTATTGTTCCAACCGCCCTGATGTGCTGTCATTACGTGACCGAACTCGTGCGGAAATACCCATGATGGCGGATTATACTGCATTGAATCCACACAACAGAACATATATGCAAATCCACCGCTGTCCCACGACATATAAGCCCAGTCATCCTGCATACCCTCAAGACCCGTACCCGAAATATAGATATTTGTCTTGTACTTTTTACCGTCACGCAGATGTTCTTCAACTGCCTCGGACGGCTCTCTCATTGAAAGGTCGTTCATATAGACATTCCAGCACGCTTCAAAATTCTTTGAATTTTCCTGTAAAAACTCCTGTGTGACTTTTGATGCATCACCCGAATTTCCCCAGATAAACTGAAAATGTTCGGATTCATAGTAATTATAACCTTTACCGAAATTATAAAACGGGTCACGTACAGAAAAATCATCAGCCGCATCTGCCGTTATATACTGACCCACGGGCAAGGCAGTAAACGACAACGCCAAAGCAGTAAACTTTTTAAAAAATTTTTTCAAAAGTAAAACCTCCTCTTTATTGTTATTATGATAATTACATATTAACATTAATTTTATCAGATGTCAATATAAAATCATTAAGAATCTGTTAGTCTGTCGGCTGTACCGATTCAATAACCTGCTTTACAATTTCGGTGTCTTCTCCGATGACAGTAACTATATATTCATAATCGCCGTAATTAAACATCAGATTGAGATATTGTTTTGTTTTTCCGCCGTTGTCAACGTTACAAATTATTCCCGAAATATCGCCTTTTTCATAAGTGCTTACGGTTTCAATTTCAGAAACTATTTCCTTTGATTCGGCAAGTTCCTCAAAAATTTTTATATCTGTTCCACGCAGTTTCAAACAGTCTTTCAGTGTCATATCACGCAGAATTTTTATATTATCAAGAGAATTTTCAGGAATATCGCCGTTTATGATTCTGTAAAAATGCTCATACTCCTGTTTTGAATATTTGCTTGTTTCTTCGTCATAGAAACTGTAATCTGCAAGTTGGCTCTGGCTGACCATAACCATAAAATTTTTACCGTCTTTGAAAGGTATCATATCAGATTCAGAATTTCTTGTACCGTCAGGTGCTTTTATAATAAGTCCCTTTATTTCAGCCTGTATGAAATCTTCAGGTACAGATATATCATCGCCTTTATAAACACTCATAGTGTCATTTATGTGCGGACAGTTCTTTTTGACCCTGAAATAAGTCGGAAGTGCGGGAAATAAAACAGCAGTAACAAGTACTGCAAGAATCACAATTCCTGAGATTATACTGATAATCTTTAAAGCCTTTTTCATTGCATAGCTCCTTTACTGCTGTTATAATTATTTAGTTTTTCATTTCAAAGTTTTCACCAAGAATATCCTTGTTAGCTTCAAGAATCGGACTGATAAAGTCGTTAAGAAATTCTTCAACCTGCTGTGAACTTCTTCCCGTATAGCTTTCAGGTTTAAGAACTGCGTCGAGTTCTTCCTTTGTAACCATAAACAACGGGTCTGCAAGAATAAGCTCACAAAGATTATTGTCTTTTCCGTAAACTTTTACCTGTTCGCCTGCCATCATGGAATAATCCATAATTCTGTCGTGAAGTTCCTGACGGTTTCCGCCCCTCTTTACAGTGTCCATCATAATATTTTCGCTTGCCATGAAAGGAAGTTCAGCCATTACACGACGGCGTATAATTTCAGGATATACAACAAGACCGTCTGTAACGTTCATCATGATATTCAGAATAGCGTCAACGCCTAAAAATGCCTCTGCCACGGAAATTCTCTTGTTTGCCGAGTCGTCGAGAGTTCTTTCAAACCACTGTGTGCCTGCTGTGAACGCAGGATTAAGACTGTCAATCATGACATATCTTGCAAGTGATGTTATTCTTTCACAACGCATAGGATTACGCTTGTAAGCCATAGCAGAAGAGCCTATCTGTTTCTTTTCACGTGGTTCTTCCATTTCCTTGAAACTCTGTAAAATTCTCATATCGTTTGAAAACTTACTGCAAGACTGTGCAATTCCGCTGAGTACGGAAAGCACCTGTGAGTCCATTTTTCTTGAATAGGTCTGTCCCGAAACGGGTACAACAGAATCGAATCCCATTTCTTCGGCAATCATCTTTTCAAGCTGTTTGATTTTATCGGTGTCGCCCTCGAAAAGTTCCATGAAAGAAGCCTGTGTGCCTGTAGTACCCTTAGAGCCGAGAAGTTTAAGAGATGAAATCCTGTATTCTAAGTCTTCAAAATCCATAAGAAGTTCATTAAGCCAGAGGGTAGCACGTTTTCCGACTGTTGTAAGCTGTGCGGGCTGTAAATGCGTGTAGGCAAGACAAGGCATATCCTTGTATTCATTTGCGAACTTTGCAAGATTGTTCATAACGTTGACAAGCTTTCTCTTTACTACTTCAAGAGCGTCACGCATTATGATAACATCTGTATTGTCTCCGACATAGCAGGACGTTGCACCGAGATGAATAATAGGCATAGCGTCGGGACAAGCCTGTCCGTATGTATAAACGTGTGACATAACATCATGACGGCATTCCTTTTCACGCTTTGCAGCCATATCATAGTCAATATCGGTTATGTGTTCTTCAAGCTGTTTAACCTGTTCTTCCGTAACAGGCAGACCGAGCTTCATTTCTGCTCTTGCGAGTGCAACCCAGAGTTTTCTCCATGTGGTGAATTTCTTGTCTGCCGAGAAAATATACTGCATTTCCTCACTTGCATAACGTGTACAGAACGGGCTTTCATAGCTGTTTGTGTTATTGCTCATTACTTTTACAAACTCCTTTATTGTAAATTCTATATTTTTATTATACCATTTTGACAGTGCAGTGTCAACAATACAGACAAATGAAACTGTAAACAGTTTTATTTTTATATTAAATCAATTTTCAGTACAGATTATATAATAATTTTTTTTGAATTTCTTTCTGCTGTTCTGGAAAAGGTTCTGAACTTCTTATCCATTGCCTTGTTGATAATGATTTCCATTCTTTCATCAAGCATCTTGCTGATGAGTTCTGTTTTTTCGTCAATTACTTTGCTGATGATTATTTCTATTTTTTCGCTAATCACTTTGTTGACAATTTTTTCAATTTGTATTGGTTATTGTGTGGGTGATGATATTTTGTTTCTATAAAGTAATCAGAAATCGTGGATTTTAAGCCTTTTTCAAGGGGCTGTCACAATTTTGTGCAACTCCCTGTTTAAGTTCCTCATAGTATACATTTTTAAAAATCCGAATTTTATTTATCTTTCAACTTCTTGTACAATTTCTTTAACTTTTGGTGCGTATACAAAAAGCATGGTATCAGTGTATTTACAATTTCATATGAGTTTTTCTCTACCGTTTCTTTAACTGTTTTTATAATGTCTTCCATTTTCTCGTCAAAAACTTTATTGATAACAGTCTCTATTTTTTCATCAAGCATTCTGTTAACAATTTCTTCAATATCCGAAATACCATGAGAAATACCATAAGTTCCTGTACGTCTGATAGCTGGCAGTACTTCTGCCGTTACCCAGTGTTTGAACTTTCTGGCACTTTCCAGTTTCGACGAGAGAATAAGCGAGTATAAACCGCTTTCATTAATGAGTATAACATTAGGATTTCCAGCGGATATAATACCGCCTTGTTTTAGGGCGGTATTCAAATTAAAGACTTTTTTATCATCCTCATCTACATGGTCACGTATTGCATTTCTTGTTTTGATATAGCCTAAAGCCTTAGCCACATCTACTCCCACAAAATAAATCTGTCCGTCGATTTCAAGTGTACGGATTTCACCAAATTCTTCATTTTTAAAAATCTGAATTTCGTTCATAAAAAGTTCTTCCTTTCGTTAAATAATAATAAAAAAACTGCCGATAACAGAAATTACCAACAGTGAAAAAGTCTTGACAAAGTACGCACTATATGGTATAATAACATAGTCATAGGGCGTATTGCTTGCAAGCTATTACAAAGTTAGGTTGATAACTTCTGTTTTAGTGTTTGATTAAGGTTTGCCGACCTTTTTCAGACGGTGGGCAGTATGCCCTATACTTATACTATCACACAGCACATAAAATGTCAAGGTATTTTTTACAGACATCATATTCAGTCCAATTTCCGAAAAACAAACTCTCCGAAACTTTTTCATTTCGGAGAGTTTAATTTATTTCAAATCTTCAAGTCTGCCGTGTTTTTCGTAGTGTGCGATACGGACGGGTTTATTGTTATCGTCCACAAATAAGACTTTAGGCGGATTGTCCTTTAATTCTTCGGGTGTCATATCGGCGTAGGACATTATTATAATGCGGTCGCCTTTCTGTCCGCTTCTTGCCGCCGCTCCGTTAAGACATATAACACCGCTTCCACGTTCTCCTGCTATAACATAAGTTTCAATACGGCTTCCGCTATTGACGTTTACAATGTGTACGTGTTCATATTCATAAATACCTGCTTCGTCCATCAGATTTTCGTCTATAGTTATACTGCCGATGTAATCAAGTTCCGCCTGTGTAATAACGGCACGGTGAATTTTACTTTTCAATGCTGAAATTTTCATTTATATATCCTCTGTAAAAAAGTTATCAATAAGTCTTGTTTTTCCTATATATACAGCCATAGCACAGAGTGCAGGTCTGTCAATTTTTTCAATCTGCTGTATCGTCTCCGCATCAACTATCTTTACATAGTCGATTCTTGCAAGCGGTTCACTTTCTATTTTCACTTTCATTTCAGAAAGAATTTCCGCACAGTCTGTAATGCCGTTCTTTACAGCAGATTTACCGATTTCCACAGCCTGTGAAAGTACTAAAGCGGCTTTTCTTTCCTCATCATTAAGATAAGTATTTCTTGAACTCTTTGCCAGTCCGTCGCTTTCCCTTATAATCGGACAACCGATAATTTCTATATCCATGTTCAAATCATCGACCATATGACGTATTACTGCCAACTGCTGTGCGTCTTTCTTACCAAAATATGCCCTGTCGGGTTTAACTATATTAAAAAGCTTTGATACTACCGTACAAACACCCCTGAAATGAATCGGACGGCTAAGTCCACATAGTTCTTCTGTAAGTACTGTCATATCGACAAAAGAAGAAAAATTTTCATGATACATTTCTTCAGGTTCGGGATTGAAAATCATGTCACAGCCGTGTGCTTCCGCAAGTGCTGAATCACGTTCCAAATCTCTCGGATAACTCTCCAAATCCTCATTTGGTGAGAACTGCATGGGATTGACGAAATCTGAAACAACAGTGCGGTCGTTATCCCTGCATGATGCGTCTATCAGACTTGCATGACCCTCATGCAGATAGCCCATAGTAGGAACAAAGCCGACTGTAAGCCCCTCCGCTCTCCACTGTCTTACCTGTTCCCTTACCTCTGCAATAGTCTTTACAACTTTCATTACTTTTCTTCCTCCTGCAATTTTTCAATAATGCTGTCATCTATACTGAAAGTGTGTTCTTCAGACGGAAAAGTGCCTTTCTGAGTTTCCTCAATATAAGCGGTGAAACCTTTTCTGAACATCTCACCTGCTTCTGCAAAGACCTTTGCAAACTTAGGGGTATGACCTGTTGTAAGTCCGAGCATATCTTGATATACAAGAACCTGCCCGTCACAGCCGTTTCCTGCACCTATTCCAATGGTGGGAATGAAAAGTTTCTTAGTGATTATTTCTGCAAGTTTTGCAGGTACACACTCAAGTACAACGGCACAAGCTCCTGCCTCCTGAATTTTCAAAGCGTCGTCAATAATCTGCTTTGCTCTTTCGTAAGTCTTTCCCTGTACCTTGAAACCGCCGAAAGCATTCACCGACTGCGGAGTAAGTCCGAGATGTGCGACCACAGGAATTGAAGAATCCACAATAGCTTTTATCTGTTCACAGACTTCCGCACCGCCTTCCAGCTTTACGGCAGATGCACCGCCCTCCTTTATGAGCCGTCCTGCGTTTACAACTGCATCATATACGCTTGTCTGATACGACATGAACGGCATATCTGCAACGACAAAAGCATTTTTTGCCCCTCTTGTTACTGCTTTTGTATGGTGAATCATGTCCTCCATAGTTACAGGCAGTGTAGTGTCATAGCCGAGCATAGTCATTCCGAGAGAGTCCCCCACAAGAATGGAGTTTACTTCGCATTCGTCCTCAATACGTGCTGTTGTGTAGTCATAGGCAGTAAGCATCGTTATCTTTTCACCCGATTGCTTCTGTTTCAGCATAGTGGCAACAGTATTTTTCATAAGCTTTTTCTCCTTTTGATAATTTATATCAGAATCTTTCTCAATAAAAATATTCCCCGAATTTTCAGATTCAATTCTTTTTGATTATAATTCTGCGACTTTATTATATCATAGCCTTACAGAATTTTCAAGTATTATAAAAATAAAAAATCTCCTTGACATAAATCAAGGAGATTTTTTCAGGGTGGGAGATGGGATTCGAACCCACGGTCTTCGGGACCACAATCCGACGCTTTAACCAGCTAAGCTACACCCACCATATTCAGTAAAAAATGAAACTCCCCACAGGAGAATTTCAGAAATGGCGCGCCTTGCTGGATTCGAACCAGCGGCTTACTGCTTAGAAGGCAGTTACTCTATCCAGCTGAGTTAAAGGCGCATAAAAAATGAAGCGGGTGATGGGAATCGAACCCACGTAACCAGCTTGGAAGGCTGGAATTCTACCATTGAACTACACCCGCATTAGCGTTTTCGACAAGAATCATTTTATCACATAATGCGTAAAAAGTCAATAGCAAAATCCAAAAAATGTTTATATGCACAAATATTATTTTAAAAAAAATATAAGATTGTGCATAATATACTATTCCAGCAGGTCAACTGCAAGCTGAAGAATCTGAATAAGCTTTTTCTGTTCGGTTTCAGACCTCTCATGCAGAAGTCGGTAAGCCTCAAGGGGAATATTTTCACTTTTGTCACAGAAATCAATGTTTTCAAAAAGTCTGCTCAATGGTATGGAAAGTCCGCAGGCTATTTTTTCAATGCTTTCAAGAGTTGCATTTTTTTCACCACGTTCAAGCTGTCCGATATATGTCGGGTGCAGACCGCACTTTTCTGCAAAAGCCTCCTGGCTCATATTCATTTGAATCCTGTAGTTTCTGATTCGTCTGCCCGTTTCTATGGCTATTCTGCTCATAAATAAAACCTCCTTATGATATATACAATTAAAGTATATAGGCATTGAAATTTATTTTAAACAGACTATTGACTTTTATTTTTTTATAATATATACTATAGATATTAATAATCGAATTTCAGTTACTATAAATATTAAAAATAAAATGACATTTTTGTTATTTTAAAGTCATTGACAATTAACAAAAAGATGATAAAATGAAATTGGAAACAGTTTAAATCTTTACTGAATCTTAACTTTTTCCTTAACTGCTTTCTTAACCTTTAGGCATAATAATATAGACACCTTACAGAATGATTAAGAAATAAATAAGGTTTTTCCACTTTCATTCTAAAGAAATACGTGATATAATAATTATAATATAAGCGGATAAAAGTAAAAAGAAAAAAATATATTTTTTCTTCGTCTTTTTTGTCCTTTAAAGTCACTTATATATGAAAGTATAAATGAAAGTTTTTTCAGACGAAAGGTCGGGGTTATTTTGTAAAAATAAAAAAATATCCTGATACACTGTCACTTTTTATTACGGACAGTGTTATATGATAGGGACAGTATATATTTTGCAGAAGGTTGTGATAAAATATGAAGAAAAATTCAAAAAATCAGTGTGGAAGACGGGGTGAAAAAATTTTCAGCAACATATGCATTGTTCCGAGCCTTGCGGGTGTACTTGCTTTTTTTCTGATACCGTTCGGGATAATAGTATATTATTCTCTTATAAACAATCCCGTAGCAAAGGAATTTGTACAGCTTGACAATTACAAGGCTCTTATGGAAAACAATGCTTTTAAAACAGCATCAAAAAACACTGCTTTGTTTTCTGGCATTGCAGTACCGCTTGCCGTTGTGATTCCTCTTGGACTTGCCGTCATACTTGAAAGGAATATCATGGGAAAAAGTATTTTCAGAACTTTCTTTCTTAGTCCGCTTATGGTTCCTACGGCTTCGGTCGTGCTTGTATGGCAGGTTCTTTTCCATAACCACGGAACAGTAAATCAGATAATCGAGAAATTCGGCGGTAATTCTGTGAGCTGGCTGGAATCTTCACATGGAATGTTTGTAATAATGCTTATGTTTTTGTGGAAGAATACAGGATATAATATGATTCTTTTCATGTCTGCACTGGGTGGCATTCCCAAAGATATAATTGAAGTTGCGGAACTTGAGGGAGCAGGCAGGGCATACCAGTTCTTTCACATAAAACTCCGTTATCTTTCCCCCACTATACTTTTTGTACTTATACTTTCGCTTATCAGTTCATTTAAAATATTCCGTGAAGTATATCTGCTTATAGGCGACCACCCTATTGACAAGCTCTATATGCTACAGAATTTCATGAACAATACATTTAATGACCTCAAGTATGAAAAACTTTCTTCGGCGGCTGTATTCTTCTCGCTTGTAATGATTGTTATAATTGCAGTTCTGCTTGTTTCGGAGCATATTTTCGGAAAGGACGTGGAAGGCTGATGAAAAAAAAGCAGAAAACACGTATTTTCAATATGATTTTTACAGTTTTTATATGCGTTTCCGCACTCCTCTTTATAATGCCCACAGTGCTTACAATTGCAAACTCTTTCATGACATCAAGTGAAATATCCGCTAACTACGGTGCAATGCTCGGCAATATGACAAACGAAAAGAAAGTTTTCATATCCGAAAATGTAAATCTGAAATTTATTCCCGACAAGGCAACAATTTCACAGTATAAGGAAGTACTTTTCAAGAATCCTGAATATCTTTTCAAGTTCTGGAACTCCGTCATACTTACAGTACCGATTACATTGTTTCAGCTTGCGGTTGCGGTTCTGACTTCATACGGATTTTCAAGATACAACAACAAAGTGAAAAACCTGATATTCTTTGTTTACATAATACTCATGCTTATGCCGTATCAGGTAACGCTTGTACCTAATTATCTTGTTGCCGACAAATTCAATCTGCTTGATACAAGATGGTCTGTAATACTTCCTGGGATATTTTCGCCGTTCAGCGTTTTTTTGCTGACAAAAGTAATGCGGAGGATTCCTGTTTCATACGTTGAGGCGGCAAAGCTTGACGGTGCAAACGAATGGCAGATTATGACACAGATATTTCTTCCCCTCTGTAAGAGTGCAATGGTTTCAATAGGTATGCTTGTATTCATAGATTACTGGAACATGGTTGAACAGCCTATTATACTTATGAAAGATTCCGAATTGCACCCCCTTTCAGTGTTCCTCTCACAGATTAATACGGGGGACATAGGTCTTGCGTTTGCGGTGGGAGTTGTGTATATGATACCGACAATATTAATGTTTCTTTACGGTGAAGATTATCTTGTTGAGGGTATTACGTATTCGGGCGGAATAAAAGGATAAAATATTATAATAAGGAGCAATTTTTTATGAACGAAGAAAAAGAAAAAAAAGAATATAATTCCGGCAGAAAAAGAGAAATAATAAAAACTGTGCTTATTATTTTCCTTGCCGTTATGCTTGTTCTTACACTGCTTTCAAATACAATTATGAACAGGTCGCTTTCAGAAATCACCACCGAACGTGCAACATCGGGAAAACTTACCGAACGTGTGAGGGGAAGCGGTCTGGTTGAATCAAATCAGTCATATGAAGTCAAAGCGGACGGAAACAGGACTATTAATACCATTATGGTTAAAACAGGTCAGGAAGTAAAAAAGGACGATGTTCTTTTTACAGTCGGTACAGAAGAAAACGAAGAACTTGAAACGGCGGAAGCCACACTGATTACTCTTGAACTTGAATACCAGAAAGCACTTCTCGGTGTGCCGGCAGACTATACAGCCGAAAATCAGGCTATAAGCAACGCACGTGAAGACCTTAACACAGCTATTGCAAAGAGAAACAATGCCCTTGCAAATTCGGGGTCTGCCGAACAGGCACTTTATGACTACACAAGCAATAAAAGCGAATTTACAAGAAAGTCGGATATTCTTCAGAAAATCCAGTCTACAATTATAGCAATTGATACAGATGACTACTCAACGGCGGCAGTTGAATATGCAGGAAATCTTGTATCTCTCTATAACGCTTATTTAAATGCCGAAAATGACTATAGTTCCGCCTATTCCCTCTATTCACAGATGCTTAAAGGTGCAGACAAGGAAACTTCCGAAGAAGAAAATTCACAGGATAATAATATGTCATATGACATAAATGAATTACAAGCAGATGCGGACTCAAAGGAAGAAATCAGAAACAATGCACGCAATGAATATGAAAATGCAAAAAACAACATCAGAAACGACCTTGTAAGCCAGATGTATGGCGTTGAAAACGATATAGATTATCTCAATGCACAGATTGCAGCATATGAGGCTTCACAGGGAACAGGTTCAGGAATGTCAATTGAAGATTATGATGCGGACGTTCAGGCTAAACAGCACGCTCTTGAAGAACTTATTGCAGCCCTTACAAAGTCCAAAAATGAAAATGACCTGCTAAGCATGACCAACACTCTTGAAATGGAAGCAAAGAAAAAAGAAGTTGACAACATGAAGAAAAAAATTGAGAAAATCAAAAAGGAAAATGCTGTCACTGAAATAAAGTCGAAATATAACGGCATAGTAAGTATGATAAACGTCAAGCCAGGTGAGGAAACCGTCCCCGATATGCCTTTAGCTGTAATAGACATTGCGGACGAGGGGTATACAGTTGAACTTACAGTAGACGCAGAAAAGGCAAAGAAAATAAAAAAGGGCATTGAAGCGGAAGTTGTCAATAACTGGAACGGTGATGTTACAGCAGTGCTTACGGAAATAAAGAACGATACTAAGGCAGGTTCTAAAAACAGAATACTTAAATTTTCAGTCACAGGTGATGTAAGCACAGGCTCTATGCTTGACCTCTCTATTCCATGCGGAAGCGGAAACTATGATACTATCGTGCCGAAAAGTGCAGTATATAAGGACAACAGCGGTTATTTCGTCCTTGTTGTAAATTCAAAGAGTTCACCGCTTGGAAACAGATATTTTGCCGAAAGAGTAGACGTTGAAGTCATTGCGTCCGACGAAGTTTCAAGTGCGGTACAGGGTGCGGTGAATCCCAGTGACTATGTTATAACAACCGCAAGCAAGCCAGTAAAGCCTAAAGACCAGGTTCGTATGAAAGACAAATAAGGCGGTGTGTTTCATGAAATTCAAGATAAAACACGCAGTTATAACGGCTGTAAACGCTGTTGCGGTAACGGCAGTCTGTATACTTACAATTGTCGGAAACTCTATGGCAAAATCACAGCAGTATAATTATGCGGCTGACCGCTGGAAAAATGACAGCAAGGAGAATTTTGCACAGGTAAGCACGTTTTTTACAGATGATTCGGGATTTAGCACCGATTCGCTTAACGCCGTGCGTGCGGGTCTGATTAAGGAACTGCAAAACGCATCTTTTGAGACAGAAAGCGAAACACTTCCTTTTGCGGATTCCTACAGCTCATCAATCGGTACTGTTACTGTAAAGGGCGATTTGACAGGAAAAAGTGATGCGGACATCACCGCAGTAGGTGGAGACTTCTTTCTGTTCCGTAACTTTGAACTTGTCAACGGTTCTTTTTTCAGCGAAAACGATTTGATGCAGGACGGTGCGGTTATCGACAGAAGCCTTGCATGGTCGCTTTACGGTTCATATGAAGTAAGCGGAATGAATCTCTATATAAACGGCGTGAAGTTCTACATTTCGGGGGTTATAGAAAATCCCGAAACAAAACCTGAAAAACACTGTGCAGGAAAACTTCCGAAAATATATATATCATATGACGGAGCATCAAGTCTTTCAATGCTTTCCACAGAATCTTCAAATTCAGAAAATAATTCCGCCGATATTTCTGCTGTACCTTCTGTAACAGGATTTAAAAATATAAACTGCTATGAAACAGTACTGCCCGACCCTGTTGAAAATTTTGCGTACAATGCAGTAAAAACACAGTTTTCGGAAAGCTATAAAGATAAATGTTCAATAGTAAAGAACAGTGTACGCTTTTCACCGTCGGCAAGGGTCAAAGCATTCAAGAAAATATCAGACTATGCTGTTGTAAAGAAAAGTATAAATTATCCGTACTGGGAAAACGCATCACGCCTTATTGAGTTTAAATTATCGTTCATATATTTTTTCAGACAGTTATTGTTTGCTGTTCCTGTTCTTACGCTTTTATGGCTCGCAGTTCTCGCAATAAAATTTTTAAAGAAAAAGAAACCTGCTGTACTGCGTGCCGTATCAATATTCATAGACAGACGGCGAAGAGATATAAAACAGAAATTTACAGAAAAACAAAAGAAAGTATAATATAAAAAATAACACAAAGAAAGAGGTTCAATATATTATGAAAAATTCATTAATCACACGTTCGGTAACAGGAGTGCTTGCGGTTTCAATGGTACTTTCAGCATATTCATGCGGAAAAGAAAAAAGCTCTGACAAGAAAAACGGCACAAAAACAGCCCAGACTGCAAACGAAGTAATTACCAAATCTTACAGCTCTATTGATATAGACACCGAAATTCCGGCAAACTATATTGAACAGATGTTCTATATAAAAGATACTGCACAGATTCTTGTCCTTGGCGGAAATGACGACGGTTCATCACTCTATCTGACTGATGTTGATTTCAGCGGTTTCAATGAAATCAAGCTCGACTTTGACAAGCCCGAAAACTCACAGTTCTATCTCAGGACAACAGTTTCACCCGACGGCTTTATATATGTTCTCATGACACTTATGGACTACGGTGATTTCAAGCTCCCCGACTATGACGACCCTGATTTTGATTACGAAAATTTTGACTATGAAGCTATGAATGAAGCCTGTCAGTACTCCTACACACTCTATAAACTCAGTTCCGACGGTCAGATAGTTTCCGAAAGTCCTGTTGAAAATCTTGAAAAATACGGTGACAGCGATTCACCTGACGGTACAATTCACATACAGGATATAACCGCCGACGCAAACGGTAATTTAATCCTTACGGCATACAGTGATGACGAAATCTATCTTATCATGAATGAAGACGGCAAAATTGAAGGAGAAATTGATAAAGGTGATACTCACTGGGTAAACTCCATAAGTACAGACTCCGAGGGAAAACCTGTATGTGTTGCCTATGGTGCAAAGGGAGCAGTGATAGAATATGTTGATGTTGAATCAAAGAAGTTTACGGACAGCGATATCAGTATAGACGATTCACTCAACATAAACAGAATTAATGCAGGTACGGGAGAATATACTTTATTTGCAAGCACTCAGTCTTCTCTCTATGGTATCAAGGAAAATGAACCTGTAGAGATAATAAACTGGGTTGATTCGGATATTTCTGGTGATACCGTGCGTTCTGTAATAGGTCTTGACGACGGTGACTTCATTATATACTATGACAACTATTCAAACGGTACTTCCGGATTTTCACGCCTTACAAAACGCAATCCCGAAGAACTTGCTAATCAGACTATAATTACAATAGGTATGCTCTACAGTGACCAAGAAGTTACTTCAAAGATTACTGAATTTAATAAGTCGCAGACCGATTACAGAATTAAAATTGCCGATTACAGCAAGTACAACGAATGGGACGATAAAAATGAAAAACAGCTGAACTCCGCACCTAAACAGCTTAAAATGGATATTGTTTCAGGAAATGCCCCCGATATGATTGTAACATATGATTACGGTCTTATATCCGAACTCGCACCGCAAGGAACTTTTACAGACCTTTCCACATATCTCGAAAAAGATGACGACCTTTCCAAAGACGATATTATGCCAAATGTCATCAAGGCAAGCGAAATAAAAGGAAAGATTTACTCACTTTCACCGACTTTCAGCGTCGGAACTTTAGCGTGCAAGACAAAATTCTTTGACAAGGAAAACTGGACTCTTGACGAAATGATTGACACTTATCATGAACACCCTGATATGCAGTTGATGCGTTACGGCAACTCCAAAGAAGCAACTTTTGAATTAGTGTCTATCATGATGTCTCAGTTTATTGATTATGAAAAAGCAGAGTGCCATTTTGATTCGGACGATTTCAAGAAACTGCTTGAGTTCTGTAATGAGTTCCCCGACGAAGATGAAGAGATTAACTGGGAAACCGCCACTCAGGACGAAATGGAAGCATACTGGAATGAGAAGGAAGTTTTATGTCTGAATGATAAGGCTCTGCTTGACAGTGTATATTTAAGTGACTTTAAAGAATACGGAACAGAAAAAACTGTTTATTTCAATGATGACATTACGCTTGTCGGTGTACCGTCAGACGACGGAAACGGTGCAGTTATTTCATTCGGTAACTCTATGGCGATTCTTGAAAGTTCACCGTCAAAAGATGTCTGCTGGGAATTTATGAAACAATTCTTTAAAGATGAATATTTTGAAAGTGAAATGTACCACTACGGTAATGGTCTCCCGTCACTTACATCGGCATTTGAAAAGAAAGCAGACGATTCAATGGAAAAATCTTATTATCTCGATGAGGACGGAAACAAAGTGGAATACGACAATACCTATTGGGTAAACGGTCATGAGATAAACGTTAAACCTCTTACAAAGGAAGAAAGGGATTTTGTCGTTGACTATATAAAGAATACCACCAAACCGGCAACAGAAGTTTCAGATGATGTTAGGGAAATTATAGTTGAAGAAGTTACAAAGTATTTCAAAGGTGAGGCTGACTCACAGCAGGCTATTGACAAGATTCAGAGCCGTGTGGGTATTCTCCTCAGCGAACAGTCCTGATTTATTATGAAATCCACATTTAATATATATTAACCTCCTTTTTACAAGGAACAGCTCTCGCTTTAACGTGGGGGCTGTTCTGTTTATTGATATTTTTATCTTAAAAATTGCTATATTGGTACTGTTTTATATGTTAAATTTAGTAAAAAAGACGAAAATGAATAAAATGCTTGACAAAGTGAAATAATAGTGATAAATTATATTTAGCACTCAAAGAGTTAGAGTGCTAAATAAGCGAAAGGTTGTGTAAACGTGAACAGCAGAAAGCTGAAAATACTCGCTGCTGTGGTTGACGAATATATCAGAACAGGTGAACCCGTCGGCTCAAAAGCAATCTCTAAGCTTGACAATATAAATGTTTCCGCCGCAACTATCAGAAACGATATGGCGGCACTTGAACAGCTCGGCTATCTTGAACAACCGCATACTTCTGCCGGAAGAATACCTACTTTCTCGGGCTACAGGTTATATATCGACGAACTTATGAACCCGTCCGCTTTGTCCGATGAAGAAAAATCACGTCTTGACGGAATGCTGGGCGGTAAGGACACTCCGGAAGAACTGCTGATACAGAATGCCGCAGCCGCTCTTACGGAAATTACCCAGTGTGCCGCAGTAGTTACAAATTCTGTGCCGAGATTCTCGGTAATTTCAAAAGTCGAGGTTATCCCGACAGGTAAAAGACTTTATGTCATTCTGCTGATAACTTCAAACGGAAGCATAAAAAACAAGGCTTGCAGGCTTGAATTTGACCTGAACCATGAACAGCTTGAATTTTTTACACATTATATAGAAGAAAACCTGAGCGGTGTTTCTGTTGAGGAACTTTCAGAAGAAATGTTCGACAAAATGGTTGCGGCAGTAAGTGCATATATGGTTTCGCTTTCTCCGCTTGTAATGGGACTTTGCGAACTTTCAGAAGATTTACGTCAGCAGGAACTTACAGTCAGCGGAAGTGAAAAACTTCTTTCATGCGACGAACTCGACAAAATGGAAGTTGTGAAGTTTATTGAACACAAAAACGGTCTTTCTGATTTGCTGGAAGAAACTTTCAGCGGTATTCAGGTTAAGTTCGGTTCTGAAACAAACAGTTTTGCTATCGGTAATTCAAGTCTTATTGTTTCAAAATACCGTAAAGGCAATAAGGAAGCCGGTTCGCTCGGAATAATAGGTCCGATGAGAGTTGACTACAAAAAAATAATTCCTTACATTGAATACCTGACACAGAAAATTTCATATCTGATGTCCGGAGATGATGAAGATATTATAATAACAGACACAAATGCTGAAAATGATTAGCAGTTAAAGAAAGGAGCATCAGCGATGGACGAAAATAAAAATATAACCGAACCCGTTGAAGAATCCGCTGAGGATATAAGCGAAGAATCACTGAGAGAAACTACAGATGAAGATGACGCTGTGAGCGAATATAACGACACCGCCACAGAATATGCGGCTCTTGAAGACGCACTTAATGAAGCCAATAACAAGTATATAAGACTTTTTGCAGAGTATGACAACTACCGCAAGCGTACAGCTAAGGAAAAAACAGAAACTTATAACAATGCTTCTGCAAAGTGTATTGAAAATCTTCTCCCCGTTATCGACAGCTTTGAACGTTCGCTCGAATTTGAGTGTGCAGACGAAAATTTCAAAAACGGTATGATTATGATTTCCAATCAGCTTAAAGACTTTCTCAATAAAATGAATGTAACGGAAGTGGAAGCACTCGGTGCTGAATTTGACCCCAACATTCACAACGCTATAAGCCAGCAGGATGGCACGGACTACGCTTCAAATCATGTCTGTACAGTTTTCCAGAAAGGCTATAAAATCGGCGACAAGCTTATAAGACCCGCTATGGTTGCGGTTGCAGTATAAATAGAAATTCACAAATTTATAAAGATTATATTTTCTTAGGAGGAATTTATTATGGGAAAAATTATTGGTATTGATTTAGGCACAACAAACTCTTGTGTAGCTGTTATGGAAGGCGGTAACGCTGTTGTTATCCCTAACAGTGAGGGTGCAAGAACAACACCGTCAGTCGTTGCTTTCACAAACAATGGCGAAAGACTTGTAGGTCAGGTTGCAAAGAGACAGGCAATCACCAACCACGACAGGACAGTTTCTTCTATCAAAAGACACATGGGTTCTGATTACAAGGTTGAAATTGACGGCAAGAAATATACTCCTCAGGAAATTTCCGCTATGGTTCTCCAGAAACTCAAGGCAGATGCAGAGGCTTATCTTGGTGAACCCGTAACAGAAGCTGTTATCACAGTTCCCGCTTACTTCACAGACTCACAGCGACAGGCTACCAAAGATGCAGGACAGATTGCAGGTCTTACTGTAAAGCGTATCATCAACGAACCTACTGCCGCAGCTCTTTCTTATGGTATAGACAAGGAAGAAGAGCAGACTGTTATGGTTTATGACCTCGGCGGTGGTACTTTCGATGTTTCAATTATTGAAATGGGCGAAGACGTTCAGCAGGTTCTTGCTACAGCAGGTAATAACCATCTCGGTGGTGACGATTTTGACCAGAGAATTATTAACTGGATGGTTGAAGAATTTAAAAAGGCAGAGGGCGTTGACCTCTCAACCGACAAAATGGCTGCTCAGAGACTTAAAGACGCTGCTGAAAAGTCCAAGATTGAACTTTCTTCAACAACAACTTCAAATATAAATATCCCGTTCATTACTGTGGACGCTACAGGCACTCCCAAGCACCTCGACCTTACTCTTACACAGGCTAAATTCAACGAACTCACAGCAGACCTTGTTGAAGCTACAATGACTCCTGTAAGGCAGGCACTCAAAGACAGCGGACTCAGCATTTCTGAAATAAACAAGGTTCTTATGGTTGGTGGTTCTTCAAGAATCCCTGCTGTTCAGGAAGCGGTTAAGAAACTTATCGGCAAAGACCCGTTCAAGGGCATCAACCCCGACGAATGTGTTGCTCTCGGTGCTGCATATCAGGGCGGTGTACTTGGCGGTGATGTCAAGAATGGTCTGCTCCTCCTCGACGTTACTCCTCTTTCACTTGGTATTGAGACAGCAGGCGGTGTATGTACAAGAATGATTGAAAGAAATACAACAATTCCTACAAAGAAGTCACAGGTATTCTCAACATATGCAGACAATCAGCCTGCCGTTGACATCAATGTACTTCAGGGTGAGCGTGAATTTGCTAAGGACAATAAACAGCTTGGTACTTTCCGTCTTGACGGTATCGCTCCCGCTCCGAGAGGAATCCCCCAGATTGAAGTTACTTTTGATATCGACCAGAATGGTATTGTCCACGTTTCCGCTAAGGACTTAGGCACAGGCAAGGAACAGAACATCTCAATTACAGCTTCAACAAATATGTCCAAGGACGATATAGACAAGGCTGTAAAGGAAGCTGAACAGTATGCGGCAGAGGACAAAAAGCGTCGTGAAGAAGTTGATACAAAGAACGAAGCTGAAAACCTCGTATTCCAGTGCGAAAAGGCACTTGCAGATTTCGGTGACAAGGTTTCCGCAGACGAAAAGTCAAACATCGAAAGCAAGTGTGCATCTCTCAAGTCCGCAATTGAAGCTAACAACGCAAGTGAAATAAAGTCACTCAAGGAAGAACTCCAGAAGGCTTTCTATGACCTTTCCGCTAAGGTTTACCAGCAGGCTAACCCGAACGGCAGTGCTGATATGGGTGGTATCGACCCGTCACAGTTCACAAAGGAAAGTGCAGAACAGAACGGCTCTTCAGATGACGACGATGTTGTTGACGCGGATTTCACAGAAGTTTAATAAAAAATACAAATCTTATCGCAGGGCGGAAAATTATCTTTCGCCCTTGCGGTGTTTATATGGAATATTATAGATAACTTCAGAACGGAGAAGTATTATGGCTGAAAAAAGAGATTATTATGAAGTTCTCGGTATACAGAAAGGTGCTACCGAAGACGAAATAAAAAAGGCTTTCAGAAAGAAAGCAAGAGAAAATCACCCCGATTTGCACCCTGATGACCCGTCATATGTTGAAAAGTTTCAGGAAATAAACGAGGCGAATGAAGTTCTTTCAGACCCCGAAAAAAGAAAACGTTATGACCAGTTTGGTCATGCAGGAGTTGACCCGAGCTACAGCGGTGGCGGTGGCTTCGGTGGCGGTTTCAGCGGAGATATGGGCGGTTTCGGTGATTTGGGAGATATATTTGACAATATATTCGGCGGTTTCGGATTCGGCGGAGGAGGAAGTACACGCTCAAACGCCAACGCTCCTCGCAGAGGCTCGGATATTCAGGAATCCGTACTTATAAACTTTATGGAGGCGTGCAACGGTGTAAAGAAAGAAATGAAAATAAACCGTATGAGTGTGTGCGATTCCTGTAAGGGTTCAGGTTCAGACGGTGCGTCAGGTTCAGAAATATGTCCCGACTGTCAGGGACGTGGCTCGGTAAAAACTACCCAGCGTACACCTTTCGGTGCTATTTCCTCTACAAAACCATGTCCGCACTGTTCAGGAAAGGGAAAAATCATAAAAAATCCTTGTCAGAAATGTCACGGTGCAGGCAGACTGAGAGTACAGAAAACAGTTTTCGTTGATATTCCTGCTGGTATAGACGACAGGCAGACAATACGCCTCAGCGGTCAGGGAGACTGCGGTGTGAACGGCGGACCTTCAGGAGACCTGCTTATAAATGTTTCTGTAAAGTCTCATCCCATTTTCAGACGTGAGGGATTTGACATACACTGTGATATTCCCGTTACCTATATGGAAGCTGTTTTAGGTGCTGAAATAACCGTCCCGACCATTGACGGTGATGTAAAATACAATATCAGCGAGGGAACCCAGACAGGCACTGTTTTCCGTCTGAAAAATAAGGGTGTTAAAAAACTTCACCGCACCGAACGTGGCAACCAGTATGTAAAAATTTATGTTGAAGTTCCGAAAAATCTTACCAAAAAACAAAAAGACCTGCTGAAAGAATTTGAGGCTTCTTTATCCGATAAGAATTATGCAAAACGCCAGAGTTTCTTTGAAAAACTCAAGAAAAAATTTGACCTTTAATAAAAAAGGACGGTTTCAAACCGTCCTTTTCGTTTTATTCAGTCAAATATATCGACTCTTTTCATTTCCCATTCTTCACCGTCAAAATCATGTAAAGTGAGTATATCGCCGTTTATTTCATACTGAGATTCAATATCTTCGTCTATACCGATTGTTTCAAGTCCTGTCATATGAACAGTACCATTATTTTCAGAATACGTAAACATATTCTTATAACCTGAATAAAGTTTTTCACCGATTACAATAACAAAAACTTCTGTAGACTCATCAACTGAGTTCATAAGGCTGTCATAAATCACACCGCTTGTCATTGTGTATAAGCCGTCAAAACTGTCTTCACTTCCGCTTTCTTTTGTCATTGTGAAAGCGTCCTGTTCGTTTACAGTTACAGCGAGTACATTTCCGTCATAACTGATGCAGTCGGATTCAAAAATTTCGTCGTCCATAAATAACTTACCGTCAGACGTAAAATGTGTCAGTTCAGTCATGTCCATAAATATATCAGCATTACCGTCCTCTTTGAAATTAAAGCCCATAGTCATGAGCCATGCACCTGCAATACTTTCATAAGAAACTCCCTCAGCGTTTGTATCTTCTGTTTCCTCGTCACTTGTATCTTCCTCATCGGATTCGGTAGTCTTCTCTTCTTTTTCTTTTTTCGTTGTAGTTTCGGTTGCTTCTTCGGTGGTAGTTTCGGTTGTGGTTTCAGATTCCGTTGTATCTTCTTCTGTTTCGGGTTCTGTTGTTTTATCTTCTTCAGACGATTCAGAAACAGATACATCTTTCTTTGATTCGGAACTTTCCTCTTTTTCTTCACTTCCGCATGATGCAAAAACGCCTGTCATCATTGCACAAGCCATTAAAACAGCAAATAATTTTTTCATAATATATTCTCCTTTTATTCTTTATAATCTTAAAATTCCACTTTTCTAAATACTATTGTTTCATTTTCACCATTTACAAGAATAAGTTTGTCATCTGAAAACTTATATTCAACGATACTGCCGTCCGGAATACCGAGAGCTTCACAGTTACCTGTTATTTCAAGATTTCCATTCTCAGCAGTATAGGTAAAAAGATTTGAGAAATTAAGGAACAGTTCTTCACCGTCAACAATTACATAAACGTCTGTTGAAGAGTCAAGTCCTAAAGACTGCGACATTGAAGTTGCCATACCGTCATATAATGCACCGCTTATCAGACGATATTCACCGTCATAACTGTCAGAATCAGATTCGCCGTTTCTTGTCATAGTAAGCATATCATTATTTTCAACATTAACAGATAATGTTGTACCGTCATAGCTGATACTTTCAGAGCTTACAGTAATTGATGATATAGCAAGACTGCCGTCAGCTGTAAAATGCATTTTTTCCGTAGCATTTGCAATAATACCACCTTTACCATCACTTTCAAAGCTGAATCCAAACAATTCGTCTGAAACCCATGTACCTTCTAAACTGCCTTCAGACGTTGCAGCTGAAAAGTCAATTTCTGTTTCTTCGTCATTTGTATCTTCCTCATCGGATTCAGTAGTTTCTTCTTCTGTTTCAGACTCGGTTTCTTCTTCCGTTTCAGATTCTGTTGTATCTTCTTCTGTTTCCTCTTCGGTTTCGGGTTGCGTTGTTTTATCATCTTCAGCCGATTCGGAAACAGATATGTCTTTCTTTGATTTGGAACCTTCTTCTTTTTCTTCACTTCCGCATGATGCAAAAACGCCTGTCATCATTGCACAAGCCATTAAAACAGCAAATAACTTCTTCATGTTATATTCTCCTTTTCATACATCATAATTCTGTAACATTGCCATTATATCACAAAATACCACCGTTTTCAAGTAATTATTCAAATATTATCCATAATGTAATAAAGCAGAAATATTTATTGTGATTTATAATAAAAAGTGCATAATTTTGTTGACTTTATGAATAAAGAATGATATAATATGTATAACAGAAATTTATTTACCTGTTATTTTAAAAGAAGTGAGTTGACTATATATGTATGAATCTACTCAGATTAACCTTAACGGTTATACGCCTGTCGGTGATATAACTGTAATAGCTTTATGCATGATAATGGCGGTTCTGCTATGGCATACAAACATAAATAAAAACAATAAATTCCGCACAATTATCCTCATACTTATGACAACATGGACCGCTTCCGTGACCAATATCATATATGAAATGCTTATGTATTCCGAAAATATAAAGCCTTTACTTATTTATACATTCAGAATAATTCACAACATTACTCTTACATTTATACCATGTATGTACATACAGTATCTTCATAACCCTCTCTGGATTCCGAACAGAAAAAAACGGAAATACGGTCTTATTTCAACAATTGTAATTTCGGCTGTTACAGTACTTGATATACTCGGTATAATATTCCGTTTCGGGTTTTATATCGACAGCAATAATGTGATACATAAACATTTCAACCCATATATAATTCTGTATGCGTTTTCACTTACGGCAATTTTCTACACAATTATCAAATACAGAAGCAGAGTTATAAGACAGATTTTTTACGGACTTCTCGGTGTTAATATTATTTCAATTTTAGTAATGCTGATTCAGGGAATATGCGGTCAGATTTCATATACCTGTGTTTCTTATTTCTTCCCAGTAATCGGAATAATTTTCATGTTTCATTCAAATCCTTATAACATAGAAACAGGAGCAGTGTCAGGAAATTTCTTCAATAATGAAATCACCGATTCAACCGAAAAGAAAAATTCACTGATTATAGTGAGCTGTACCATAACCGATTTTTCAAAAATGATACACCAGTCAAAAGAATTTAAATGTCAGTTTTACAGATTCTGCCGTCATAACATAAAAAAAGGAGTACTTTATCATTTCCCGAATGAGCGTATGGTGCTTACAATTCCCAGAAAATCAAATACCAATTATTATGAGTCAATTGAAAAACTTATTAATGAATTTCGTGAAAAAATATATGGAAAATTTCATATTGACTACAAAATCGTGATAATTGAAACGTCGGAAGAAATCAGCGAAAGCAGTGACTATCTGAAAATAGTTGACTATAATGAACAGAAAATGATGCCGTGTGAAGTTCATAAAGTAAACGCAGACGACATCAGAGAATTTTACAGCAACAGCTATATTGTCAGTCAGCTCGAAGATATAGTGCTTAAAAAGAATCTTGATGATGAAAGAGTACTTGTCTACTGTCAGCCTGTTTTCAATCTGCTTACAAATTCATATGATACCGCTGAAGCCCTTATGCGTCTTAAACTCGACAAAACAGGAATGGTTTTCCCTGACCGTTTTATTCCCATAGCCGAACAGTATGGTATGATACATACACTCAGTATGATTATACTAAACAAAACCTGCCGTGCAATAAGTGAACTTATCGGCGAACACTATGAAATAAACCGTATATCCGTTAATTTTTCGGCTCTTGATATAAAATATGAATCGTTCTGCTGTGATGTAAGAGATATTATTAACCGTAACAATATCCCATACGACAAAATAGCCGTTGAAATTACCGAAAGCAGAAGTGAAGCCGATTTCAACTTAATGCGTCGTAAAGTTACTCAGCTTCAGGAACTCGGCATTAAATTCTATCTTGACGACTTCGGGACAGGTTATTCAAATTTTGAGAGAATTATGGAAATACCATTCAATATCATCAAATTTGACCGTTCTATGCTGATAGAATCTTCTAAAAATGATTCTTCAAAATTTATGGTAAGTACGTTTGCAAGTATGTTCAATCAGCTTAATTACGCTGTTCTGTTTGAGGGAGTAGAAAACGACAAAGATGAAACCCGTTGTGTGAAAATGAATGCAAAGTATTTACAGGGGTATAAATATTCAAAGCCTATTCCTGTTGAACAGCTGAAAAACTTTCTGAAACGTTCAGGCGTATAAAAAACAAAACCCGTCGGAAATATTCAACGGGTTTTTTCATTATTCAATAGTAACAGAAACTTTCAGGTTTCTCTTTGCAGCACCTGCACGCATAATTGCACGGAGTGCCTTTGCAATTCTTCCCTGCTTACCGATTACACGTCCCATATCGTCGGGAGCAACTGTCAGATGAAAAACAATAACACCCTCTGCATCGGGTTCGTCCTCGGTAATCTTTATAGCGGATTTGTCTTCCACAAGTCCTGCTGCAATTGCATAAAGTAAATCTTTCATTGTTAAACCTCCAAAGACTTCCGGAACAGAGGGATAAGACATAAAGTCCGCCCTCTTCCGCAAAAAGTCATCAATCAGAGTACTCCTTCATTCTTGAGGATAACCTTTACTGTATCTGTAGGCTGAGCACCTTTCTTAATCCAGTCCTTAGCCTTGTCAGCGTCAACCTTTACAACAGACGGATTCTTTGTAGGGTCATAGTAACCGATTTCCTCAACGAATCTGCCGTCTCTCGGGTATCTTGAATCAGCAACAACGATACGGTAAAAAGGAGCTTTCTTAGCACCCATTCTTCTGAGTCTGATTTTAACTGCCATTTATATTCACCTCCGTAATTTATTTGATATATATCAAGCGGAAAAACCCGCATTGAAATCAATTGATATGTGGTTAGATAGGCGGGAGATTTCCTCCGCCCTTGCCTGTGAGCTTGTCGAAATTCATACCTGCAAGTTTTTTTCTTGCCTTGCGGAGCGCCATTTTATTGTTTCCTCCCGTGAATTTCTTCATCATCTGCTGCATCTGGTCAAACTGTCTCAGCAGTCTGTTGACTTCCTCAACCTTAGTACCCGAACCCGCAGCGATTCTTCTTTTTCTTGACGGATTTATTATTGACGGTTTCGCACGTTCTGCCTTGGTCATTGAAGTAATTATAGCCTCGATTCTTCCGAACTGACTTTCATCAATATCGTCTTCATTGATTTTACCGCTTAATCCTGGCACCATTCCCAGTATCGACTTCATCGAACCAAGCTTTTTAATCTGCTTCATCTGGTCAAGCAGGTCGTCCATATCAAAAGTATTTTCCTTGAACTTCTTTGTAAGCTTTTCGGCATCTTTCTGTGACATCACATTTTCAGCCTTTTCAATAAGTGTGAGAACATCGCCCATGCCGAGAATCCTCGAAGCCATTCTTTCGGGGTGGAACTGTTCAAAGTCGTCAAGCTTTTCGCCCATACCGACGAACTTAATCGGCTTACCAGTAACGGCAAGTACTGAAAGTGCTGCACCGCCTCTTGTGTCGGAATCAAGCTTTGACATCAGAACACTTGTTATGCCTACAGAATCATCAAAAGTCTTTGCAACATTTACAGCGTCCTGTCCTGTCATAGCGTCAACCACAAGCATAATTTCATCAGGCTTTGTAATTTCCTTGATATTGACAAGTTCCTGCATAAGTGCCTCATCTATGTGCAGACGACCAGCAGTATCTATAATAAGAATGTCGTGACCGTAGTCCTTTGCATACGCCAGAGCCTGTTTTGCAATTATAACGGGGTCAATCTGCCCCATCTCAAAAACTTTTACGTCGGCTTTCTGTCCGACAACCTGCAACTGATTTATAGCGGCAGGACGATATATATCACACGCTGCAAGCAATGGTCTGTGACCCTCTTTTTTGAGAAGCTTGGCAAGTTTTGCGGAATGTGTTGTCTTACCTGAACCCTGCAAGCCACACATCATTATAACCGTAGGAGGTTTTGACGCAAAATTTATACGTGCGTTGCTGTTGCCCATTAGTGAACAAAGTTCCTCATTTACGATTTTGATAACCTGCTGTGCAGGAGTAAGGCTCGCAAGAACGTCCTCGCCGACCGCACGCTCTGTTACACCTTTTACAAAGTCCTTTACCACCTTATAGCTTACATCAGCCTCAAGGAGTGCAAGGCGGACTTCACGCATAGCCTCCTTTACATCACTTTCTGTAAGCTTTCCTCTTGACTTCAGTTTTTTAAAGACGTTATTCAGTTTTTCGGAAAGACCTTCAAATGCCATGCGATTTCCTCCTTTTTACAATAAATCAAGACCGTTATTTATTTCGTCTGCGATAATTTTTCTGATATTGTCGTTTTCGATAAGTCGGGCAGTTTCGTTTATTTTTCCGAAACATTCACGCATTTTTCCAAGACGTTCTGCAAAACCAAGTTTTTCCTCATAATTAAGCAGAATATTTTCAGTACGCTTTATAATATCACGGACTGCCTGACGGGTGATTCCCATTGGATTGCCTATTTCCGCAAGGGACAAATCTTCACAGTAGTAAAGTTCCATTACGCTTCTCTGATGTTCCGTAAGCAAATCGCCGTAGCAGTCAAGCAACATCACAAATTCAAGTTTTTTAGCCATAAATGAAAACTCCTGTTCGGGTGTAATCCAAAATCACTTTACACATTATACATCATTATTTTATGTTTGTCAAGGGGTAAAATAAAATTTTATGAAAAAATTAATATAATTCTCATACTATCAATCACTGCGTTTTTTTAAATCTTCTACAATTTTACTGCAAAGATTTTTCCAGTCTGAAAATCCTGACCTGTCACAGGTCCAGAAAGTACCGGCGGACATATCAAACAGTCTTGCACTGAGTTTTTGTGAAAGCAATGACAAAAATTCTTTAGGTTCAGTATTGCCTCTTATCTGTAACTCCACTGTATCATATGTCATGTCTTTTTCAGAATATGTACACCAATTATAGAACAATAATTCAATACTCCAATTTTTTCCGTAAACGTGGACAATAAAAAATGAATCCAAATCAATTTCAGTATCTTCAACAGTGACTATTCCTGACTCTTCAATACAAATATCTATTATTTCAGATATTTCAAACAAAGTTTTAATTACTTCATCTTTCTTAAATGGTATAAAAT
>CAMWVV010000011.1 GCA_947177755.1 uncultured Ruminococcus sp.
CAGAGCAGAGAGTACAGTCGGAAGTAAAACCTACTGTCCAATCTCAAATGCAAAGACAAACAGAGCAGAGAGTACAGTCGGAAGTAAAACCTACTGTCCAATCTCAAATGCAAAGGCAGACAGAGCAGAGAGTACAGCCGGAAATAAAGTCTAACGTTCAATCTCAACCACAAAGGCAAACAGAGCAGAGAGTGCAACCGGAAATAAAACCTATTGTTCAACCACAACCGCAAAGGCAGACAGAAAGAAGCGTACAGCCGGAAATAAAGCCTACTGTCCAACCACAACCGCAAGAACAGGCAGAGCAGCCTAACACTGCCGTTATATTCGGCAATACTGCTTACAGTAAAATTCCCGATAAAAAGGTTATTACAAATATTGACCCGTTACTTTCGGTAAATCTTTTTAACCGCTTACAGCAAAACAATATCAGCTTTTCGTGCAAATTATCCGAAAACGCCCTTACCGTGGTATGCTCAAAGGACGATTTGCAGAAAGTTCAAAGCATTATCCGTGAAGAAGCAGAACTGCTTGTCCAAAAGCCAAAAACAGAGCTTGTCTCATCGGCGGAAAAGCAAGTGCCTAAAGAACAGCAAGCACCGGAAATAAAAGCCGAAAGCAAACCTGTAATAACAGAGCCTGTTTCCGAAAAGGATTTGTCTGCTATGAGCAGTACCGAGAAAACAAATGCTTTGATTTCCTCTCTCAAAGACAGGCAGGAAAAGAAAAGGGCTGATTTGCTTGATAAAATCGACAGCATAGAAAGTAAAATAATGAACAGAAAAGAGCGTATCAATAAGCTGAATGACAAGATTTCGGATATTGAAACGTCCCTTAAAACCGCTGCGGCATTTAAACGGGTATTCGGCAATACTGCCCTCGGCGGCTTGGTTGACAGGAGTATCGCCAAAAAGCAAGCCAAAATAGAGGAAATACGCAACGTCAAAATACCGAAGCATGAGGAAAAAATAAAAGCCCAGACCGAAAAGAAAACAAAGGTCACAGGCAGACTGGCAAAGGTAAACCGCAAAATCGAAAGACTGGACAAGGTTCAGGACTTTATTTCTTCTATCGGCAGCAAGGATAAGGAGCAGCGGCATAAAGGCTTTGTTACGGGGCTTGAAAGTCTGTCGGATATTCGCCGTGAAAATCTTGAAAACAAGCTGAATAAAAATCAAACAAAAATTGATATGCTGTCGGCAAGACTTAGTTCTCCGGAGCTTTCAAACATGGACAGGCTTAATCTTTCCCGTGAGATACGAACACTGAAAAACAAATCTGCTGATATTTCGGAAAAAATCAAAGGTCTTGATAAGCTGCACAGCGATTTGGACGATATGAAAAACGGCAGATACACCGAAACAGAAATAGAGACGGCGGTAAACAGAACTACCGATAAGATTTCCGAAAGGTATGACGGCACAGCAAGTCCTGAAGATAAAGGGATAACAAACCATATCATCTTACAGACTATTGAATCGGGAAGCGAGGCTGTATCGGAAGTATCGGCTGAAAAATCTGCAATACAGACCGAAAAAACAAAGCCCGACCTTGACCGTGAACGTGTTCCGGAGGAAAGAGAATCGGAAGTGACGGTAAACGCCGAACAGCAGATACTTACTTCTGTTGCGGCGATCACAGGTGTTGCAATTTCGGAGCTTAACCGTTTGCCTGTTGAACTGAAAGCGGATATAATCGCTGAATTTCGGGAGAACAACGGCAACATACCAACCGAGAAACTTGCGGAGGTCATATGCGAAGCCATTGACATAAAGCCCCCTGTGCAGGAACAGAAACAACCCGAAAGGAATACTCCTGAACGAGAAAATAAGGCGGATAATTCCCGAAAAGTGTTTGAGGAAAACAGCAAAAACAACAGCTTATTGAACGACAGAAAGGAAAAGCAGACCGAAAAGGAGCTTAATAAACCGCTTTTCTCACGTTCTGCAATAATGAGTGACAAGTACAAGCCCACATCTTCCAAATCTGCCGAGGATATTGAAAGAGACAGGCAGAACAGAAACATGGGCAATGCTTTGTAACCTTAACGAATAAGTCCGTAGTTTGCATAGCTGCGGACTTATATTAAAACCTTTAAAGTTAAATATTAAAAATTTTTACAAATGCTATTGACTTTATCACTTTAATGTGGTATAATGAAATGGAGGAATGGCAATGGCGTACATCAACAAAGTCGATAACGCCCAGAAAATATATGCCGAGGAAATAAGAAAGGTGCAAAAATCTGCTGAAAAGTGGAAAGACTTTCTTGATTTCACGGCAAATACAAACCTAAGTGACAGTTCGGGAGCTTCCGAATTTTCATCAAAGCTGATAATCCACGCACATAATCCAAATGCTGTAGACTGTCGGTCATTCGACGACTGGAAAAGGCAGAACGGCAACCATGTAAAACGTCACGAAAAGGGAATACCCATACTTACCCGTGACAGAAACGGTATGGTGACGGTATCTCATGTGTTCGATACAAGCCAGACTGCACACGGTAAGCTGCCCGAAAAGCCTTTTATCAGCGATCAGAGCAAGGAAAGACTGCGTGCAGCTTTGCAGAATGAGATAAGGAAGTTTTCAAACAATCCGAGGTTCAGCAATGAACAGAAAAGGATTTTTGCACAGACCGCTGAATACAAGCTTTGCAAGCAGTACGGCATGGGGACAAATGAAAATGCCGACAGATTTTCCGGTATAGAAAAGCTATCTGTAAACGAAATAGCTTTCATCGGAATAGCCCTTAACGGGTGCAGCCGTTCCTTTGCACAAATCGTAAATAATGAGAGGAGTATGTCAAATGAGCGAAATAACAACAGTAAACCAAGAGATGATAGGACAGAATTACAGAGACGAGAACGGCGTGGAATGGATATGGGAGGAGGAATATCAGGAACACGCACAGAAGTACCAGTTCGACGAGAAGCTGAGACTGTGGTACAAGCTGAACGAGGAAAACCTGACATACGAACCGCTGATAGAGATACCCGAAACGAAGCCGACAGCGGCAATGGGCAAGTACGGCAGCCTGCGGCTGAAATTCATATGGCAGACACCATGCCTGATAGAGGCGGTAATGCTGAACGAGAAAACAGACATAGTGAAGCACTGCGAGGAGATGAACGAAAAAGTTCTGAACCTGATAGACGAGATAGTGGAGAAGAAGAAACAGTCACCGGAGTACAGGGAACTGGAAATGTCGGGGAAATTTCTTCCGAGAGTGCAGATGTTGGAGGATTACAAGGCACAGGCGGAGGAGGAAATACTTCCCGTGACAGTTTACGCAATATAACGAGTGAAACGGCAGAGCCTGAAAAGGTTTCTGCCGTTTCTGATTTATCCGATAATGGAAATTTTCACGAATATCCCTATGTAACAGTAAAGGGCGGTCGGAATTATGAATTGCTTATTGCTCCGGAACTTGAGGAAAAAGATTACTCTGTTACGGAATTTAATGCCGCACTCAATAAATTAAACGAGCGTTGGAACGATGATGAATACGAGGGCAAAACAGCATTTGTCAGTCTGACTGTCCATTTAAGCGAAACGGAAACTTTTGAAAAAAGGCTGTATGCTGAATATCTGTTTGACAGCTTGTCGGAACGACTGGAATATGACGATGACATTTTTGACAAAGAAGTGAAACTAAGGCAGGCTGTCCGTGAAGCAGAAAATCAAACGGACAGCAAGCAGAGCGTACCCGAATATACGAGCATTGAAAAAGCCTTTTTAAATAGCGATACAGCCGGATTTATGGCAAAAGCCGTTCTGTCGTGGGACGAAATTGAAAGCATAGGTTACAGACTTTTTGAAAAAGGATATAATGACCGTTATTCTCCGAACGAAAAAGCAACATTCGGAAACGGTATAAGTGAACCGGAGCTTTACGATATAGCTAAACGTATGCAGAGCGGCGAGAATATTCGCAAGGAGCTTTCATCTGCTCTTTTGGGCGGTCAGAAGAATTTCACGACAGCAAGAGAAAATGAATTTGAGGTCGAATACGGTAGCGAATATATTACCGCACGTTACCAAAATGCCGAAAAGCGGATAAGCTATGAGGATATGGGAAACGCCTTTTTAAATCTTATTGAGAGCGAACACAATGATATTGTCCACGACAGAACTGTAGAGGATTTACAGTATGTGCTTCATGATTTAAGTAATGAATCGGCAGAAAATCTTCTGACCGCATTTGACAATGCCGCAAAACTGGATTGGGAAAATAGCCGTCAGGAACAGCAGCAAATCAAAAGTGCATTGTATGATATTCTCGGTGATGATGAACAGGCTGAAAAGGCGTTTGAATCCATTGCCAAATGGAAATACAATTATGAGCCGATAAAAGAAGATAATCTTGAATTTCATTTTGGTAATGGCAAAGATGATGACTGGATAAGCGAAAGCAATACTCTTCATGATTTTGCTCTTGCCAATCCCGATTGCAGCTTTGCTCTCGGAAATGCCGTGCTTGAATATCTTGACGAAAAGCAGCATACAGAACGCAATATACCGGAGCTTAAAGCAGGGTGGTATAAAAAGACAAAGTTTGATATTACCGCAACTGTGGGCGGCGAAGATTTTCATTATGAGGGACGTTTTGACATAGGAGACGGTAAAGGTACAGGCGGCGGCAGTCTGCTTGACCATATCCGTGATTTTAATCAGGGCATTATGGATTATTCGGGTTTTCCGTACAATACGCCGGAAGCAAAGGAACAGGCAAAAAATACTCTTGAAATTCTCGTGCCGTTCCTTGAAAAAAATTCCGTTCTTACAGAAAAGGAACAGGAGATTTTAGCTGAATTTAAAATATCAAATCCTATCCGTAAGTATGATGATATTGCAAAGGAAGCACTGCAAGAAGTTCATGAAAACAGTGCGGAGAAAATAGCTCCCGATGTTCCCGATACCGTTTCAATAGGCGATAAATTCCGCAATAAGACTACAGGGGATATAAGCGAGGTTGTATCGCTGACAGGTGCTTTGCCGTGGTATACGGACGACTGCACAGTGAAAAGAGAATCGGGCGGTTTTGAGATTACGGAGAATATTTCATATGAAAAACTGCTTGACCCGAACCGTTACGAATATATCGGAAATGCTGAATTATCCTCCGAAAAATTACAGCAGGAAAATCAGCAGTATATTGATACTATAAAAAATCTCAATCAGCTTAAAAACACTCTGACAGTCGGTACGGAATTTGAAGTTACCGACCATGTACGTCCGGAATGTATCGGACAGACAAAGAGAGTAACATCGGTGAATACTGTCGGCTTTACAACACAGGTCATTGACAAGGACGGCAATCCTGACGGCAGGGACATTCATATGGAGTGGAGCAAAGCGAAAAACTGGAATTTCAAGGACGGAGAGTGCAATGCGCTCCTTGAAAGCGGTGAAAAGCTGATGTCATTCAAGGTAAGAAAAAATGAAGCTCCCGAAATTGAAAAGCCTGTACAGCAAGCAGACTCTGAACCAATGCAAACACAGGAAAAGCCGTCTGTACAAAAATCTGTTGATGACCTTAGAGTTGGTGACGTGATAAAGTTTGACGGCGGTGTATGGAGAATTTCCGAAATACAGGACGACTTTTCCGCCAGTCTTGAAAATACAGACAAAAATTCTCTGTTTCAAAGCAGATCAATTTGGGGGAACTGGAAAGAAAGTCTTGAAAGAGAGGGCTTTGAATATGTTCCCGTGAAAGATGTTATTGAACAGGGACTTTATGAAACACAGCCAAAAGCAGAAAAATTGCCGAAAGACTTTATTTCTGACGGTCAGATGTCCATGTTCGGTGAAATACCCGATATTGAGGAAATACCCGATAAGGTAATACAGCAACCTGAACCGGAGGGCGAGCAGCTTGAAATGTTCCATATTGAGGAAAACCGTCCCTATCAGATTATAACTTACCACAGCACAGACGGCGGTGCAGACGAACAAGAAGATTATGCAACTCTCAAAGAAGCGAGAAAAAGGGCAAAAGAGTATTTAAAAGACAATTATGACGGTATGGAGACATCAGCGTGGGAGGGTTATGCCATTTACAACAGAGATACGCAGACTATTGAAGAAACAGACGGAAATTTTCCCTCAGAAAAAATTTTCTCTTTTGATATTCTTCTCAAAAACGGCGTTATAACTCCCGAACAAGAGCCTGAAATGATAAAGAAATTTATGGAGGAAGAAATTCACGATAAGGTTCTTTCAGAATTATTAAAGTCTGATGATATGAAAACAGCGGCAAAAAATAATACCCGTGAGGATTTTGCTTTCTCCTATTATGAAGCGGTAAATAACACTTTGATAGAAATGCTTGAAAACAATCCCCGATATGCCGTTCAAAAGGAAATATCATATCTGCTTGATGATGAGGAGTATCTGCATAATGTTTTTGGTGACTATTACACGGTTTTACAGCAGCTTGCTCCTGAAAAAGCAAATGCAGAACGTGTCACGGTGACACAGGAACAGGTTGCGGAAAAGGAAAATCATATTTTGGCAGAACAGTCTGGACAACCAACAATCAATCGGGAACGTGCTACGGTGATACAGGCTGAAGAAAAAAATATGCCCAAAATATCCGACATGGAAGAACATATACGTGACGACTTGCTGAATGCACTCCTTGACAACCGTAATGATATTCCAAGCGGTAAATCAATGGATTTTAACGGCAGCGGTTATCAGATTACATATAATGACAGAGCAAGAATGTTGGAAACAGAACTTAAAAATAACAAAATCAGTATACCCGAAGCTATCAATGTAATGCGACTTATAGGTTTTCAGTTTGATAAGGATAAAATAACTTTTGAAAGACCCGATACATCAAAAATTCACAATGCTTTTGACAAATTCAGAGAGAATCACAGTGAATTACCCGATAATACAAGGAAATTCCTTGAAAGAGCGGAAATTATAATGGCAAACCGATTTATGGAGAATTTCCAAGACGTTGTTTCAAACAGTGTTATGACATTTTCTTACGGTCAGCCCGATAAAATCAACGAAAATGTTTTCGGCGGAAAACTTGACGAAGTGACAAAGGAAATAAACGGTTATATAAACGAGTTTGAACAAGCAGGACATACGAATAAGGGAATTGAAGATAAATCCGTTGAACAGCCCAAACAGCAGGAAGTTCATCAATCGGTCGATACCGAGATTGTCACAGTGACAAATTCCGAGCATATGTCCGCTCCTGCGGAAAATCCGGACGTTGCAAACGGGCAAAATGACGTTCCGAAAATGGAGGAAGTACAGACTGATACAGTCATCATATCCGAACCGCCAAAGGAAAAGCCCAGTTACTTCCGCATAACCGATGAGCATTTAGGCGAGGGCAGCAAGCGTGAAAAATTTCATAACAACGTAGAAGCAATAAAAACGCTGAAACGACTGGAAGATGAGGAACGTCCTGCAACTCCTGAAGAACAGGAGACCTTATCCAAATATATCGGTTGGGGCGGATTACAGGAAGCCTTTGACGATTCGATTACTGCTTGGAACGCTGAATATTACGAATTAAAAAATCTGCTTTCCGAGGACGAATATAATGCTGCAAGAGCAACTGTCAATGACGCATTTTACACCTCTCCAGTCATAACAAAGGCGATTTACGATGGACTGGAGAATATCGGCTTTAAGGGCGGTGAAGTCCTTGAACCGTCAATGGGCGTTGGCAACTTTTTCGGTACTATGCCCGATAACATGAGAGCAAACAGCAATCTCTCCGGAGTTGAGATAGACAGTATTTCCGGACGTATCGCACAAAAGCTGTATCCGGAAGCAAGCATAGCCATAAACGGATTTGAGAAAGTAAAACCAAGCAAGGGAGCATTTGACCTTGCTGTGGGCAATGTGCCGTTCGGTACTCATGGAGTAAATGACAAAACGAAGGCATATAAGGGCTTGCTGATACATGATTATTTCTTTGCCAAATCTCTTGACAGTGTTCGTCCGGATGGTGTTGTCGCATTCGTCACATCAACAGGTACGCTTGACAAGGAGGATACCAAAGTCAGACAAATGCTTGCACAGAAAGCGGAGCTTATGGGTGCAGTCAGACTACCCAATAACGCTTTTCAGAAAAATGCAGGAACTCAGACCTCAACAGATATTATCTTCCTGAAAAAACGTGAAAAGCCGCTTAATATTGGCGATATGGCAGCGGATAAGTCCTGCGACTGGGTGCATACCAAAGAGAATAAAGACGGATTTAAAATCAACAGCTATTTTGCAGATAATCCGAAAATGGTCTTAGGCGAACTTTCCGATAAGGGCAGATTCGGAAGCATAATCTGTACGCCTGTTCAGGGTGCTGACCTTAAAGAGCAGCTGAGTGTTGCTATGAAAAACATCAAGGGCGAATACATTCCCCTTGAATTTCAGCAAGAGCTTGATGAACGTGCGGATGACAAATATCTTAAAGCTACTCCCGATATTGAAAATCTTACCTATACAGTGGTGGAGAATAAGCTGTATTTTCGTGTTGACGATAATCTGATACCGCTGAAAGAAAGCGAACAGCACGGAGCGATTGCCGACCGCAGAAAAGCAATGTGCGATTTGGGTGAAACTACCCGTGAACTTCTGAAAGCTCAGGTTGAGGACAGACCGGACAAGGAAATAAAAGCCTTGCAAGCGGAACTGAATATGAAGTATGATAGGTTTGCAAAACGGTTCGGACGTATCAATCCCATAGAAACACCAAGCAAGACCAATGAAAGCGGCGTATCAAGGAAAGCTCCAAACAGCAATGTTTTTAAGAATGATGTCAGACTCCCCCTTTTGCAGTCTCTTGAAAAGATGAAAGAGGGGCAGTTTATCGGCAAAGCTGAGATATTCACGGAGAGGACTATCCGCCCACGACAGGTAGCGGAACACGTTGAAACAGCACAGGAAGCACTTATTTTGTCAATGTCAGAAAAGGGTAAAATCGACTTTGGATATATGCAGGATTTAACAGGCTTTGAGAAAAACAAGCTGATTGACGATTTACACGGTGACATTTACCCTGTTCCCGAACTTTCCACGGCAGATAATACGGTGTATCAGACTGCTGACGAATATCTGTCGGGTAATATTTACAAGAAGATAGCACAGGCGGAAGAAAAAATCGCTGATAATCCTGTTTATGCGGAAAATATAGCTGCACTTACACAGGTGATACCGCCTCCGCTTAAAGCAACCGAAATTGATATGCAGCTCGGTATGACGTGGATTGACCCGAAAATCATTCAGCAGTTCATGTATGAAAAATTTGATACTCCACAGCATTTCAGGGAATATGAGGGTGTTCCGCAGAAAAACCTTAATGCAATCACCGTTGAATTTTCAGGTGCAGGGAAAGGAACTTGGAAAATTGAAAATGCTTCCCGTGATAATTCCATTAAGACCACAAAGAATTTCGGTACAAAGGATTACAACGCATATGAACTGCTTGAAAAGATACTTAACAGTAAATCTGTTGCGGTTACAGAGATTGTAAAGGACAATGAGGGAAAACAAAAGACAATTATCCTTGAAAAGGAGACAAGGGCGGCAGAGGATAAGGTCAAGCTGATAAACGCCGAATTTAAGAAATGGATATTTGCCGACCCCGAAAGGCGTAATGAACTGGTTAGGACGTATAATCAAAAATTCAACTGCATACGTCCTCGAGAGTATGACGGCAGCAACCTTAATTTCTTCGGCTCTAATCCTGAAATCACACTTAAACCACATCAGAAAAATGCCGTAGCACACGCACTTTTCGGCGGCAACACCTTGTTTGCACATCAGGTGGGCGCAGGAAAAACGTTCGAGATGATAGCTACTGCAATGGAGGGAAAACGCCTCGGTCTGCATAATAAATCTATGTTTGTAGTGCCAAATCATCTTACGGAACAGATAGGCTCTGACTTTATGAAACTGTACCCGAATGCAAATATCCTTGTGGCAAAACCGGACGATTTTTCTCCTCAGAAACGCCGTCAGATGTGTGCAAGAATAGCTACAGGCAATTTTGATGCGGTAATTATCGGACATTCGCAGCTTATAAAGATACCGCTTTCACCTAAGCGTGAGGAGGAGTTTATCCGTAATCAGATAAACGATGTCATATTATCACTGGAAGCGGCAAAAGATACAGACAGCAAAAGCTATACCGTAAAGCAGCTTGAAGCCACAAAAGCAAAGCTCCGTGAACGTCTTGAAAAGCTGACTAACAGCACAGTCAAGGACAATGCAGTAACCTTTGAGGAGCTTGGTGTGGATAAACTTTTCGTTGATGAAGCCCACGAGTTTAAAAACCTATATGTTGCAACGAAAATGGAGAATGTATCGGGACTTTCAACTAATGCAGACGTTCAGAAAACACAAGATTTGTACTTGAAATGTCAATATCTTGATGAGATAACAGGCAGCAAGGGTATCGTTTTTAGTACAGGAACGCCTGTGACCAATGCCCTTTCCGAGATGTACACCACAATGAAATATTTGCAGTCCGATTTACTGAAAGAAACAGGACTTGACAGCTTTGATTCATGGGCAGGAAATTTCACAAGGAAATCTACCGACTTGGAAATATCGCCCAGCGGCAGTGAATGGAAAATGAAAACTCGTCTTAAATTCACCAACGTTCCCGAACTCGTCACCATGTTCAAAGAATGTGCTGACATAAAAATGGCAGACCAATTAAACCTTGATGTGCCGGAATGCTCTAAAAATATTGTTTCTGTTGAACCTACGGAAATACAAAAGAGGGTTGTGCAGTCACTCGGTGAACGTGCGGAGAAGATAAGCAAGGGTGCAGTTTCACGGACAGAGGACAATATGCTTGTGGTTACAGGTGACGGACGTAAACTCGGTCTTGACCAAAGATTATATGATTTGAGCTTGCCTGATGAACCGCAAAGCAAGCTGAATGCCTGTGTGAATAATGTACACGACATATGGGCAAGCACAGCAGACAGGAAGTCAACACAGCTTATTTTCTGTGATTTAGGCGTTCCGCAGTCCAAAGAGGATTTGAAGAAGAACGGTGAACGTTTTGACGTTTATGCCGATATTCGCAAAAAGCTGATTGACAAGGGTATTCCCGAAAAGGAGATAGCTTTTATACATGAAGCTAATAGCGAAACAGAAAAAGCTAAACTGTTTGCTAAAGTCCGCAGCGGTGATGTGCGTGTGCTTATCGGTTCAACTCAGAAAATGGGTGCAGGAACTAACGTGCAGAATAAGCTTATAGCTCTGCATGACCTTGACTGTCCGTGGAGACCGGCTGACCTTACACAGCGTTTGGGACGTATGGTACGACAGGGAAATGAGAATGACAGGGTACATAATTTCCGCTATGTCACAAAGGGAACATTTGACGCATATTTATACCAAATGGTTGAGAAAAAGCAAGCGAGCATTGCACAAATATTCACATCAAAGGCTATTGCACGCACCTGTGACGATATTGACGATATGGCTGTAGACTTCATGCAAGTCAAAATGGCTGCTATCGGTGATGACCGTATCAGACGGCAAATGGAACTTCGTGAGGACATACGCAGTCTGAATATGCTTAGGAATACATATCTTGAGAACAAGTACGAATTGCAAGACAACATCAATGAACTGCCGAAAAAAATAGAAAAGGCTGAAAAGACTGTTGAGGGGATCGCTGCTGACGTGAAAATGATAGAAAGCTACAAGCCTCCCTGTGACATAGACGGCAAAGAAGTTTTCCAAATGAAAGTCGGCGGAGAGGTCATAAGCGGTAAAAAGGAAGCGGCGGAAGCGTTCTCATCTGCTATGACAAGGGCTATTGCCAAAAATCCGCAGCAGCCAACCGAGATAGCCGAATACAAAGGCTTTAAGATTTCGGTTTCATATGACCCTTTTACGAGAGTACATCATGGAACGCTGAAAGGAGCTGTAGACTATCCCTTTGAACTGGGCAGCAGTGAAAGCGGTAATATGACGAGAATTGAAAACGTCATTGCTTCCGTGCCAAAGAGGACAGACGTTGTATGCAATGATATAGAGCGAATGAAAACCGAGCTTGCGGACAGTATCAAAGAGGTAAACGAGCCTTTTGAGCATGAAGCTGAACTTGCCGAAAAGAAACAGGAGCTTGACCGTCTGACCGAGGAAATAAATGCCGATAAGGTCAAGGGCAAGATTGCTCCGGAGCAGCCAGAAAGCACGGCGGAACAGCCGGAGGAAAAGATAGCAAACTCCGAAAACGTGAAATCAGAGCCGACAGCGGATATTCCTGATAAGTCAGAAAAACAGGAACAGCCGGAGAATACTGTGGACAGCAAAGAAAATCCCCTTGAAAAGCAACCGGAAAATTCTATTGAAAGCAGGGAAAATATTTCCGAAAAGACCGCTGAAAAATTGCCGGAAAACAAAGCACAGTCCGAAAAAGCAGAAACTCAGACTGACGAAACAAAGGAAAACAGTGGTAAGGAAAAGCCGGAAACGCTTAACATCAAGTGGTTACAAAGCGGCAAGCAGATAAAAATTACCTTTGGCAGCTCCGCAGAGAAGCCAATAACTGCATTTGCCGGAGGCAAAGAGGTCGGAGTATGTAAGCCGGAGGAGCTTATTGTCACAAAGATACCTGACAATGAGAAAAAACATTATCCTGCCGGAATTACTCACTGCGTTAAACCGCTTAACATAGCTTTTGGAAGCAATATTGCCGAATACATTACAAAATTTGCAAATAAGGTCAAGGAGATTTGTAGTAAAATCAAAAGTGTGGATAAAAGCCTTTTCTCCCGTGACAAGGTGATGAGCGACAAGTACAAACCAACATCGAGCAAGGACGAAAAAGCTCCTGCCAGTCAACAGGAACATTAACAATAAAACATTTCCTCGAATATGCACACTGCGGTTTGCGTATTCGGGGAATTTTTATTTTTTCCGACTTGATATGTTCATTTAATTTTGGTAGAATAAGGATTGTCACGGTGACAATCTCATTGACATAATGACAATATTGCAAAACCAATAAAAAACAAGCGTGAACTTTGGTTAATCCTACAAAATATATTTTCATATCCGCCTTTTTTATGCAGAATATATTAATTTTGTCGATTTTTTTGGTTATATATACAAACTTTCTGATTTTGTGTAAGAAATCGGTATCATAACGGTGTTTAATATAAAAGGAGCTAAATTGATATGATTGAAGAAATTATAAAAATGTATTATAACGCTATCCTTAAATACTGCCGTGCGGCTTTGAACGGTGATTATGCCGCCGCCGAAGATGTAACGCAGGAGGTTTTCCTTGCTCTGCACAAGAAAATGACAACACTGACCATTGACCAAAATATCAGGCTGTGGCTTTATCGTGCCGCCGATTTTGAGATAAAGAAGTACATAAAAAAGCACCCGTCCCATATTCCTCTTGATGAGCTACCCGAAGAAACACTGCCGTCAAATGAGGATAGTTACGATTTGGAAGTAAGCGACTGTCTGGAATGTCTTACGGACGATGAAAGAAAACTGCTTACCGATTACTACACTTCTGAAAGCAAATCGGAGGTCGCAATGGAACACCATATCGGGATTGATGTGCTTTATGTCCGTGTACACAGGATTCGACGCAGACTTACAAATTATCTGAGCAATATCAACAAAATAGGGACATAGTTTTTGTGCAGATTTGCAAAATTTCATTTTGTCTGTAAGAAATCATACACTTTTCGGTGTTTATGTAACGAAGGAGTTAGAAACATGAAAAAACTTGTTCAGCAAATTAATTCCGATAAGAATTTTACTAACGAGGCTTATGGGTATATGAAGCAGGAATTTGATAAGGAACGTGCAAAGCCCTTTGAGGAACGTGACTTCGACAAGCTCGAACGTCTTTCATCGGAGATGTGCGAGCTGCTTGACGGCAATGTGGGACAGACTGCCGATAACGGTATGGAACGGCTTTTTGAGAGGATTGCCGAAAGGGAACACGGCAAAGGAAAAACGTCTGCAAGAAAAATCAGGAAGTTTGTTCCTGCCGTCATTTTGGCTGCGGCTCTTGCGGCAATGAATTGTATCAGCGTTCTTGCATGGGATATGAATATTGTGTCGACAATGATAGAGTTCACCAAGGGCGGGTTTTCCGTTGATTTCGTAAAGAAAGAGCATGAGGTCATAGAACTGCCCACATCAGAGGACGACCCTTACGGGATTATTGCCGAATGTGCTAAGTATGACATTTATCCCGAAACGCCATATTATTTGCCGGAGGGATTTGTTTTGACGGAAACAATAAACAATATCAATGAGAATGTATCTAATTTTGTAGGATTTATCTATAAAAAGGATAACCAAATAATCAGAATTGATTACGAACGTTTTTGGAATGATTTTGGAAACACAGTTATTCCAAGTGATAAATATAACCTTTCCGAAACAACGGTAAACGGCAAAAATGCTGTTATCTCAAAAGAGGATAATCAATATACGATTATTTTTGTGAACGATGATACGTTATTTGTGATGTTTACACAAGATGTGTCATATGACGAATGTGAAAAAATAGTTGAATCAATAAAATAGGGGGAAAGAAAATGAATAAATTACTTATATCTTTCGGAGTTATCGGTGTTCTTGCATATTGCTTTCCTACAATGCAAACGCAAGCTGTAAGCATTAAAAGCAACTCCTCAAATACGGAAGAAACTATTGAGCCAAGGACAGCAGGATTAATTACCAGATGTACATTAACGGCTACAACTGCTGACAATAAGTTGTATTTAAGCGGTGTAACCGCTGCAAGCAGTACAATGAAATCAATCGGCTACAAAGATATTGTGGTGGAGTACAGCACTGATAACAGTCACTGGTATACTGAAAATGACGATATAGATGATTTGCTTATATCAAACAGCAGCACCTACTCGCTTAACAACTATAATATTGCTGTAAAAGGCGGTTATTATTATCGCATAACCTGTAACCATTACGCAAAGGTAAGTACATTCGGCAGTTCACAGACTGTCGGAAACACTTCCAACAGCGTTTGGATAGATTAGCGGTCTCGATACGAAAGTATTGTCATCGTGACAATGTGTGCAATGACACAGTATGAAAGGCGGCGGTCTGATTGATTGTATTGTAAAGAGCTTTCGGCTCTGACTTCATCGCATACGAATATAAACCTTTGGAGAATATCCAAACGGAATAATACATTTCTTTTTTAACGCAGTTTTCTATTCACTACAAAGATTCATCAGGACTTACAATTGGGATTTCTCCTCACGATTACGAAAGTGAGGTCAATCCTTATGAAATTAACAAAAAGATTAGCGGCTATCGCTGCTTGTGCTGTTATGGCAACATCTTCTATGATGAGTATGGGTGTATATGCAACTGAAGCACCCACTGACACATCAATTACGATGTCGTTGGAGGACTTTATGAGTTCACCATATCTACGTTCTCGCTACGAGGGCATATACTACTGTACAACCGATGGTTCAGCATATATCAACAATCTCGGAAGTAGCGGTATGACATTTAACAAGGTTTATGCTTTCAATGGATATAAAGTACACGCTACTACAACTACCGGATATATCGGACCAAATTCTCAAACAGCCGCAGAAGGCTATGGTTGTTATGTTGATTTGACTTCAGGAAGCTATTCATATCTTGTAGGTAACAATTGGTCTACTTCCGCAATAGGAGACACGTCAATAAGAGGATATGTTAATCTTCGTAATCCGGGAGAACGTGACCAATATGCAATCATTGACATTGTAGATAGTCGTCATAACATCAAACAAACTTTTGTTCAAGAGATTAACAATTAACTAAAAATTAATGAGGTGTTTTTATGATGTCCACAGAAAAAAATTCAGGCAAAAAATTAATACCAATTATGATTTTTTTCATCTTTTTATCGATGACTTCGTGTTCACTTGACAGAACCAATGCTGCTGAAACTGAGGACAGCATAGAATACACAACCGTTGAGCCTGTCAGCTTTAGCTGCGGTAGATATTACCCAAATACAGCCAACTTAGAGGCAGATGTTTATTTGGAGATAACCGACAATACTATTGCATTGATAGGTAATGATACAGACATTAAGTGCTTTTTTAAGTTCTTGTGGGAGAAAAACAGCGAACCTATTGATGAAAAACGGCTCAACACATTAATTTCCGAATGGAAAAATCCGAGAGAATACATTGTACACACATCATCTCATACCTTTATTGTATGGGAATGGGCAAATGATGAGTCACAAACAATGATAAGCGGAGGTCATTTTGATGATGAAACTCACTTCGAATTTTATTCGGTGATTTTCGAATATAAAGAAGAATAACCAAGACTTAGGTATTGTCGGAATAATAAATATAAAATATTCCGACAATACCCATAAAAAGGACTAACAATGATAAAAACAATACTTATATATGCAATATGCAGAATAATCTGCCGAATTATCAGAACTAAATCCGATAAGCAGAATTTTGATATTGAACATTCCGGCGATTCACTTTCATTTAAAGAAGAACAGCAAATTAAACGGAAAATAAAGAAATTTGATTTTTGGTACAAAATGATAAATTTCGGAAGCAATGCTTTCCTGATAATGGCTGTTATATTAGGAGTTTGTACTGCGGTAATGGGCGGTTAGGCTGCATTTGGCAGAAATAATTCTTTTAAATTTTTTTTGAAAAATTTTTTGAAAAACACTTGACAAATCAGAAAAAACAGTATATAATATAAATGATGAAAATCAGCATTACCTGTGAGTTTGCGGGAATGCTAAGCTGTGAAGTGTACGCAACGTCAGGGTGTTTACATGGAGCTTTGGTGTGGTAGGCATAGTCCATGCCTGACTTAGGCAAAAATGCTGAAAAAAACAGTGCAAAAAGTTAGCTCTGCATTGCAGAGCTATTTTTTTAGGTGAATAAAATGGAAAATAATAAATTACATGATTGTGCCGTCTCTTATCGGCAAAACACTACATACGAATATAATATTAAAATCTTTAATTCCGGAGAAATAAAAAACATCAGTTTTTCGTTTACGCCGAGCCATTTTATGCACTTGGCAGGATTGGAAAAACTAAGTGATATAATTGACCCATCTGTAATCAACAGTGAACAGGTTTATAGAAAAATACTTAGAAAAAATATTACATATTCCGATGTCACCGAAAGTGAATTTTGGAACACTCCTTTAAATGACCCACAGAAGAACAACGTAACGTATACACTTGATGACAGAATAGACACACTTACAAATTTTCACGATTTGCTGAATAATCATTATGTTAAGGCTTATTCATGGGAAGTAGACTGTCATAAGTCAAAACGTCCGTACAGTTCGGAAATAAAAGCAAATTTTATGCTTGTATTTGAACCGGAAAATCCTAAAACCTCTGATGAAAAAATATATGCTTTTTTCAGATTTGATAAGGATAACCAAAATATTGCACATGGAGTATCACAGTTTCCCACAGACCGTACATACAATAACGACGGACGGAGGAGCGTTCCGGAAATAACGGTAATGTCATTTATTGAGCATAACAAAACAACCGGAAAAAACGAAGTAATATTTGAACTTCCGGCTGAAGAACAGCAGAGACTTATAGCAAATTCACAGAAAAAAGCTGAATTTGCCATTATCAAAAAGGATTTAAGACAGCTTCGGAGCAACCGTGCAAAATTTCTTCAATCGGGTACAGAAAGAAATCAAAGAGCATATGAAAAGAAATTATCAATATACAGCAACAGGAACATTTACAGCAGTGACAGTCTGAAAGCTGTTATAAAAATGCTTGAAGATGAGGCAGACAGCTCCCTCAATGAGCAAACCAATAAGCTTATCTTTGGGGAAATCAAGCATATCAAATCAGAGCTTTCAGCCCGTGAAAGGTCGCAGTCTATCGGTAAAACCTCCGGCATTACAATTGCAAAGGCTGTCATCAGCGAGAACAATGCTACTGTTTATACTCCGATTGTTACAATTGAAACTCCAAAAGCATTGACAAAAGCCAAGGGTGGTATTGAAAAAGGCATACATCTTGCCGAGAGTATTGCAGGGAATTTTTTTGATGATATTAAGAGTACAATCAAAAAATTTTTTTCAAATTCAAATAATAATCCGCCGAAAAAGAAAGCAAAGCAGAATAAAACGGTTCAGTCTGAACATAAAGCTGTAGCAACTGTAAGCTCACCAAAAACCAATAAGACGAAAACGGAAAAAGAGCCGTTATTTTCAATTGCTCAAATTAAATCTGACAGATATGCTCCGACAAGCAGTAAGGGAAAGGATATTGACAGGTCAAAAAATAATGACTTAGACTTGTAAACCAAAACGGACAAGGTATCACTGAATACCCTGTCCGTTTTTTTGTGTTATTCAAAATCTTCTGTCCATCAGTCTCTTTATAGTAGTATACATTGAGAAAATAAGTATGGATAAAGGCAACATTTTTTTTAAAATTGGCATTGCTTCTCTCAATGCAATTGTAAATGTGTCTGTAAAAGAAATTTCACTGTCGCTTTGTGTTTGTGAAGATTCCTTAACTAAATCTGACAGCATTTCAAAACCATCTGATAAACGAAAGCAAATAAAAACAACTGCAATCATAGTCAAAACTACGAACAGCACTCCTGCAATGACAGCCCCAATATTAAATGCGTAGTGCGTTTCGCTTTTGATTTCCAGTTGTATGCAATTTTCAGCAGTTTCCGCACTCCCGTCATCTAAATTCAGCGAAAAATCCGAAAGGCTTGGAACTACAGCATATCCGGAATTATTATCTACCAGAATGCAAAGCTGATTGTTTTTACAGTAGTAGTTGACGTGCCATTTAACGCCGTCTTTGTCGTAAACATAATCATTGTTACGAACATACTCACCGTTTCTGTCTTTAAGTTCCGGAGCAGATTGTATGTAAAATCCGCTTACTTCATACGGTTCGCCTTCACTCACAATGAAATAGGAGCAGTGCCTCTCCGTTTTACGTTCAATAAACGATACAAGATTATCCAAATAAGAAGTGCGCTGTTCCTCGCTGTCAGGCAGTTCATGATATGGTATAAAAATACGCTCATTATTTATAATATTATTCAGGTTAATGTCAGCAAAATCTTCATCTGTGAAATCCGTTTTTCTAACTTCAATATGTTTTTCCTTTTCAAGATTTATTGCCATATTTTGTCCTCCTTAATAATTTATCTTCTTGATTGAAGCAATGTCGGAACATAAATCAAGTCCGTTCCAGTTTCCTATCCCCCACGAACCGTAAAAAGCTACAGAATAAGGTAGACTGTAATCATTATAGATAAATTCGATGATGTTTTTTCCGTTTCCCTCGCCGCCGAACCAGTGAAAGCGTCCGTCTGTGATACCGTCACCGTCTGAATCGTCTGCCCAGCCCTTACTGTCGCATATCTGAACGGTAAACTGAATGCCGTTATCAAGCTCTATAAGAAATCTGTCACCGACCGTTCCATAGAACAGTCCCATAGCACAGCAATAATCTCCATTCTCCTTACGTCTAATACCCGTTCCTGTGATATTATCGGTAAACGAACCGTAAATAGCTCCGCTTGATGGCATTGCTGTCAGACCGCTCGCTCTTTCTCCGGCAAAGCAGGAAGTCCAACCCTCCTCACGTTCAAATTCTTCAATAACTTCAACAGCTTGGGTACGTCCGTCCAGTTCAAATGGAACACAGATAATGTTTTCTCCTGTATTAGCAACAGGAGTGAGTGTAATATGATAGTCGGAATTCTCACGCAAACCAGTTATGTAACAAACATTGTCTCCAGAAAAAACATAGTGGATATTTTCAGCATAAGGTGCTTCGGTTGTTGCGAGAACACTGTATGAATGTTTTATATCAGATACCCATTCAACTTTAAGGCAAGACACTGATACGGCTGATACTGTTGGATTTTGGGCAATAGCAAACGGATATGTTACAGTAGTCGTTGAGGTAGAATCAGATTTGAAATTTTTTGATGTAGTTGTCGTTGTGGCTTTTACTGGTTTAGTGGTTTTATTTGTTGTTGCCGTTGTTGTGATTTTTGTGGTTTCAGAACATCTTGCCGTTGTTACAAGTTGTTTTGTTAAAACAGTAGTTTCTATAGCTATAGCTTCTACTGCGTTCTCCCTGCCTGTATATGTGTCATTTGAACTTATTGCAGCAATACTTCCCACAAATGTCATTATGAAAACAGCAATGCTTATAACCATGTTCCTTTTATAACTCATCTTTATAACTCCTTTCCGTCTGTTTATTTGTCACTGTGACAAACTTTTTATTTCACGAAAAAATCTATTATCATATATAAAGCTGCTGCGAATATCACTCCTGTTATCATAACCAGCGTGGATAATATGTCATCATGTGAATCAGACTTCTTTTTTTCCTTTTTGATTTCTACAAAATCTTCTATAACAGGAATACGTTTGTTAATGCAATCTATAGCTTTTTCGCACAGTTCTTGTAACATTACTGATATTTCTGTCTGCATATCTTCCGAAATGGTCAATATTTTTTCATTGACCAGTATAGACATAAATTCTTCCTCAAGCAAAGAAACAGATATTTTAGTGATATTGTTATTGCTCTCACATTTGAAGAACAGTTGTGACTGTTTGATATGTTCTATCATTGATTTAAAAATAAGTCGGCTGTCTTTCAGTTGGCTGACGCAACAGCAACTATTTATATTCTCTAAAGTTTTTTCCTCAGTTTCTTCCCACGTTTCGCCTTGTATTTTATGACCCACACAGCATATGAAATTTTCTTGTACTGTCAAACAAATTCCTCCTATCTTCTTTTTATATTTTTTTAAATGATTGTCACCGTGACAATCTATCATTTGCAAAACAAAATAAACTTTGCAAATCCCCATATATATGCTACAGTAATAAGCAGAAATTCATAGATTTTTTCCACGGCAGGTGGCAGAAAAGATGTCAGGAAAAACATTACTGCTAAAATCAAAATGAAAATACATATTTTAAACGGTGTCAAACCTTCAGCGTGAAATTCATCAGGCTTGAAAACTGTATGGTATAATTCAATCAAGCAAACAACAATAAGTCCTCCTGTAAATATTTTTCCAATTGCGGAAACAAGATTAGCTGAAATCATAAGCAGTATGCCCAATGTCTGAGTAAGGCTGATTACAACAAGAGCAACCAATCCCAACACTAAAAATAGAACAAGCCTTATAGGGAACGACAATATTTTAAGCAGCATAACCATTATGTATCGCCTCCTCTCGAACATTTGCGGTCACTTATTCGCAAACGGATAAATTCAATCAACATTTCATCGGAGATATTACCGCTTTCTGCAATTTCCGCTATTTCTTCCAAACGCTGTGAAATCTCGGCAAGACAAAATTCCTGTGCGTTTGCAATGCTCTGGTCTGTCACTGTGTATGTACTGTTTGGATTTCTTTCGATAATATCACCGCCTGATAGTTTCTGAAAAATTGCCGACATCTGCTTCATGTTTATGTCATAGTCCTTTCTGAGAACAGTATCACCCTTTCTTTTTTCTCCCAAAGTGATTTCTTTGATGATTTCATACATCACCTTGTCCTGTTTTATCATCGGTTTTCACTACTCCTTTCACCGGACTGCATACCGTTATATAGTAGCGACAACTACTTTGCACCTAAACACGCCTGCTTTCAAAATATTCTGCAAGCAGCCTTTCTACCAGTTCGTCAAGTTCTTTTTCCGTTTTGTCAAATGAGAATCGTGACGAAAGATTATTATAAATCTCACTTTTGTATTTCGGTTTTGGCTTCGGAATGAAAAGATTTGAAAACTCGTGAGACGGAACATCATCACCGTCATAGTTTTTAATAATTTCTGCAAATTGTTTTGCAATTACAGGAGTTATTTTCCGACTGTCAGGTCGTTCAAGATATTGTAAAATGGCTTCCTGATTGCCAACCGAAAATCCCGAAATAATATCGGCAGCGGCAAGAAGTATTTTTTCACTGTCCACATAGCTTTGTAGTTCAGGGATAAGTTTTGCAACATTAACATAGCGGTACAGTGTTTTAGAGGATATGCCGAATTTATCGGCTATTTCCTTATATGTCACTCCAATGTCCTCCCGTTTTTCCATATAAACGGTAAATATCCTGCCGTATTCACTGGGAAGCATTTTATCACGCTGTATATTGCTCTCAGAAACGATTTGAAACGCTTGCTCGTCCGTTATTCTGCGAACAACACATGGAACAGATAAAAGCTCCAGACATTTGGCGGCTTCATAACGATGATGACCGGATATTATCTGATATTTATTTCCTGATACCCTGCGTACTATAATAGGTGTGACAATGCCAATATCAGCAGCACTTGCCATTATCTGTCCAATTTTATCCTCGTTCATGTGAAAAGGCTGTAAGCTGCCGTCCATACCGCTATAATGCTGTATAGCTCCCAGCTCGATGTTTTCTATCTTCTCGTATGAGCTGCCCCATACGTCCTTGTAACTTTGAGCAAGGGGGGAGGTATCAGATGTTACAGGAAGTGTTTCACGTCCCTCTGAAAAGCCGGAAATGTTTATTTTACCCATAGAAGTTTCCTCTCTTTCATAGTCAATATGATGTCGGTCACAGTATTCGTGCCATGTTTCGCTCCTAAATATACCGCTGTAAACATAACGCTGTGCAAATATAAGTTGCTGTTTATTAGGCAAAATTCCCATACGTTCATTACGTTCAGCCTGAGCATAAATATTTATGCCTCCATGTATAAATAGTTTTCTTTCCGCACTTTGGACAACGAACTTTTTCGGGTTTGCTCTGCTTTTTTATAAGTCCTACTTCTTTCAAAGGACTTCTTAAATTTTCTGTATGACCATTTAATTCAACAAAGCTGTATTTCATTATCTTATACCCCTTTCCGTCTCTTCCCTGAGCTGCATTACTTTTTTACGAAGCAATTCATTCTCGGCTCGGAGCAGCTCGTTACGTTCAGCAATGATTACAAGCTGTTCATCACGGAACTTGTCTTTTTGCTTTTTTCTCTTACGAAGTGCAGCAACTCTGAGAGCAGTTTTTTCACGTTCAGATTCACGTCTGCAAAAGTCACAATATTTTATACTCATGTGACTGTACCAGTCGGCTGTATTCACATCGGAAATCATAGTACCACAGCGAATGCAGTATTTTACATCATTCATTTACGTTCTCCCCTATCCAGAATAGTATAGTTTCCGTTACAGTTTCCGTTACACCGTTCTGATAATTTTTTAGTTTCAGATTGCAGGGAACAGCGAAGTCTGTCACGTTCCGAGTAAGCAAATTTCAGTATTTCTTTAGTGTTTGTGCATTCGCCGTCTACCCATATGTCATACTGATTCTTCTTTCCAGAAGCACTTGTCCATTCGATAGATATAGACTTCTGATGTTCTTCAGGAGAGCATATGGATATATCGGTGATGAGTTCTTCAATCACCTGAAGCTTTTCACTTATCTCATTCAAAAGGTTGAGATGTTCTGATACACTTGTAAAATCCATGTCTTTCTTTTTTGCTGAACTTGCCGAAGCATTATAACGCTTATATAGTATGTAAACCACGACAGCAAGATACGCCAAACAAAAAATTCCTTCCATTTTTTTCGCCTTTCATATTGACGAAAGCAGTCCGATAGTGTATAATATATTTATCGGACTTTTCGTCCGTGTTTACAGGGCAGAACCGTTCAGTGTAGGAGCTTGGCGGTCTGCTCTATTTTGTTTTTGCACTTATTAAAAATTTTTGATTTCATGTTCTACCTTTCTTTTCAATATCCTCTATATATTCTGCATAGGAATGTGAAACTGAAAATAGCGGCGATGACAAACAGTATAGCTATCAGAACTTCGGAATTTGAAAAGTCTGTATCAAGAAATCTGTTCAAAAGACTGGTCATTCCGTCAAGTAAAAAGCCGCCTGTTTTAACAGCAAGATAGCCTACACCCACAATCGCAGCAAGTATAAGCAAAACAACGATGAGAACCATTACACTGACCTCTCAATAACTTCTTTAGCGATTTGTGTAAAGGCAGTCTGCAAACTGCTTTGCTTTACCGTAATTTTTCCTCCCATAACAGCCTGTTCAGCCTGTGCAGGACAGTAGGGAACAGCAGTTTTGAAAACAAAATTACCATAACAGTCTCTTACATCTCTTGCAATTTCCTGCGCCACCGACGTTCTTTGCTGTTTGTTCAGAAGTATTCCGAGAATCTTTAAATCACGGTTGGTACTGTTGTTTATAGACTGCACTTTGTCAATCATTTGATGAAGTCCCATATAAGAATACAGACCGCTTTCCACCGGAATTATTACACGGTTACTTGCATTCAGAGCATTGGCAGCAAGCAAGTCAAGAAGTGTACGACAGTCAAAGAATATGTAATCATACTCCTTGAAAACAGAATTGCTAAACGCACGTCTGAGAACATAATTGCTGTCGGTATCGTTGGCGATAAAGGTAACTATCCCTGTGAGCATTTGAGAAGCCGGAATGTAATCTGTGCCGTCCTCTGACTGCCTAACGACAGCTCCCATATCAGTTTGAATACCTGCCACTGTGTTGTAGATAAGTTCTGCGGAGCTGAGTTTTCCGTCCGGTGAAAAACCTAACGCCTTGCTTGCATTTGCCTGACCGTCAAGGTCTACAACAAGAACCTTTTTGCCCTGAGCGGTAAGAGCTTTGGCAATGTTTACTGCACAGGTACTCTTGCCCACACCGCCTTTTTCTGAGATGACCGAAATAATCATTTATTATTCCTCTCCTTTTGGATTTATTTGTTAACCCGCCGTGAGAGTACATCTGATAGATACCCCGTTACATTGTAAGGGCGACCCACGACACATCACACGGTACGGATTAACCATAATTATAGTAGCACAAAATCTATTAAATGTCAATATTTTGGTAATATAATTTTAATATTTAACTTGATAAAAATACATTATTCAAGTTCTCCCTTGGCTTTCTTTCGATTCTGCTCTTGCTCCTGCAATTCAAAGAATTTATCGACTTTTTCACGAATGTCATTAAGAGCATTAAGCTCTTTTTTTATACCGTGATAATCTTCAAGAAGTGTTTCATATTTGCTTTCATTTTCTTCAATTTTTACTTCAAGAACACTGCGGTTAGGGAGAGCATTGCCCTTGTATTTTTCTTTGAGCCATTCCTTTGTCGAAGCATATACAGACAACTCCTTGCTATGCTCCTTTTCAAAACACTTTCGGTTATTTACTTTCAGAAATTCATCGTGAACTGTCTTGGAACTCCAATAGGCGTTAAGCATTTTCAGAAGCTCACGCTGCTGTCCGATTTCCTTTTCAAGTTTTTTCAGTTCGTCAACCGTATCAAATCTGTGGTCGAATTTCTCCGAAATTTTTTCTTCCAGTTCCTCTACAGAATGCACGCCCAAATCGGTGAGAACGTTTAACATTCTCGAAGCCTCCTGCATATTTTTAAGGGTTGCCCACCTGTTCAGACCTACAGCACTTTCATCACTAACCCGATAAAATCCGCTGTCTCTTGATAACGCCGCCGTGCGTTTTCTGACCTGTCGTTCAATCCTCTTTTTCAGTTGTTCGGGTTCATAATACCAACCGAAATTTTTCTTACTGCACCTTGTAAATCTTTCCTGTTCCTCCGCTCTGAACGATACGGAATTACCTCTGACCTTGTATTCATATTTCATATCGTTCTGCATTTTTTCAAGGAAGTCATCGAAGCTGTCGGCGGTCATAATGCACTTGTCAATCGTCGCTTTCAGCTTGCTTTTATAACTGCTGTTCTGCTTGTCTTTGAGCCACTCATAGTAGCATTTGCCATATCCTTTTTCGGGAAGTTCTATGACCGACAGGCTGTTCTCCATACATATCTCATCACTGATTTTTCTTAGCTGTTTCCATGCAGGATTTTTGAACTGGTCATGCTCAGAGCAGAATGATAATCCGTTCTCAAAGTTCACTCCGTTTATGATGATGTGGTTATGATAATGCCCTCTGTCAACATGAGTTGCAACCACATATTCATACTTTCCTTTAAGCATTTCATCAGCAGTCTGTATGCCGATACGGTGTGCTTGTTCTGCTGTCACCTCGTCCGGCTTGAACGACTGAATACAGTGATAGGCAAGGTTTCCTGTATCTGAATTAAAGCGGCTTCTTGTATATTGAAATTCGATTGAAGCAGTCTTAGCAGTACACGCAAAAGAGGAAACAAGCAATGAATTTTCTGTTTTATCGGGATTGAGTATGTAGGCTATCGCAAGGTCAGGAGTTGTCTTTATCGGATGTATTTTTGTGTACGCCATTTTCCTTTTCCACCGTTTCTTTCAAAAACAGCCGCATGATTTTACGCTGCTGTTCCCACATAATATCAAGCTGTCTGACAAGCTCCTGCATATCTTCATCATACATATTTCCTGTAGAGTTTACACGTCTTGCTATCTGATTGATGTTGCTTGCGGCATTGCCGAGAAAATAATTACTGCGTTTCATTTCGTCACCAAACTCTGTGTAATCATACCTGATACACTGCCCGTCAATTGCCATTTTGCGGAGATACGCTTCACGGTTCTTGATGTGCATAACGTTCATTTTGGCTTGGATAAATTTAAGTTCATCGTCATCTACATAGAATACAATCCGATTTTTTCTTCTCCTGCTTTGATTTCTTTTTTCATCTTTGGCATTCATTTTTTATCACTCCATTCTGTATTTTATGAGGGCTTGGGAGACTTCCCAAAAGTATTTTCAAAACCTTGAAAATTGGTATGTGCTACAGCACATACGTTGCTTGCTATTTTTGTAACACCTCCCGTTCCGTGATATGGGTTTCCCCTGTAACACACTGCGGAGACCCATGTCATATCACTCACTGAACCCCCCTCTATATATTATAGTTAAAAATAAATGCGTTTGTAAATAGGAAATAAAATGTTAAAATAAAAAAATAATTTGAAAGTATTTACACAACAATTGTTTTAATGTATAATTTAAATATAGAGAGATTTTCTGCTGATATTTGCGGCATAAAAGCCGTAAATATTATGTATGGAGGTCTTTTGCTATGAGCAAAAAAAAACATTCCGTCTTGAGGACGGAACAAAAGTTACCGGAGACATCGGGATTTACAAGACGTATGCAAGCCAAAGAAACAAGGAGCGTTATCTCAAACGCAGACGAAATGAATATGTTACTCTCTCTCTTGATGACGAACAGGTACAAGAAGTTGCCGACAATGTAAACGTTGAGGAAGATGTGGAACGGCAGCAGGACATACTGCTTCTCCGTCGGGCAATCAGGCAACTCAGTGCCAGAGAACAGGGTATCGTTATTGATTACTTCTTCAACGATTTTTCTTTGAGGAAACTTGCAAAGAAATACGGGGCAAGTCACACCAAAATAAGCAGCGAAATCAATGCCGCATTATACAAACTCAGACAATACATAACAGACAAAAACAGTTAAGTTGATTTGGCAATATCGCTGAATTTTTATTAACTTTCTGTTAAAACGACTGGAATCACATTACAAGAGCCTGAAAATTTCACTATATATTATAGAGAGTTATTTTTCTCTAATGGCTTAGTGTAAAGTATTCACTAAAGAATCTTGAAAAATATTATGAACTATCATAATCATAGAGTAACTATGCAAGCAACATAGAATAACGGTGTCCGCCATGACTTCCTGTTTCGTTGGAAGATGAAATAAACAAACCAATATCTTTTGTGAGGTACAAGGAACGAGCGACAGTCTGTCATTGTAAAATGACGGCTCTTAAAGTCAACGGAGCAAGAGACAAGCCTTATTATTCTGATAATGATACTTCCGTGTTGAACGCTTCACCGCATTGCACGGCTCACCCACAGGTATGGGAAAGAGGTTCTGAAATTTCTGTAACCTATGAACGGTCATCTGACATCTGACCGACTTGCATTTTTACTCAAAAAAATATTTTAAGGGGTTTTTATATCCTATGAAAAAAGACAGCAACAGTATTAAATGTGTCAATACACCAAAAGAAGAACTTCACTTTTATACTATCGGAAATATTAAATTCACTGTTCGTGTTATCAACAAAAATCAAAATCCCGAAACCGTTCTCAAACGCTTAAAGTTAATAGCAATTAACCATATAAATACAGAAAATTAACAAATTTCGGCTGCCCTGAAATGAAATATGTTGTATAATGAAATTGTACAATAATTTTGTTGTCGGGGCATATCATATGCAGAAACTGCATTGGAGGATTTTGATATGTACGATAACAATAATTTCAGCGGAAAAATTACCGCTCTTTACTGCCGACTTTCCCGTGATGATGAACTGGAGGGAGAAAGTAATAGCATAACTAATCAGAAGAAAATGCTGATGAAGTATGCAGAGGATAATAGCTTTGAAAACTGTGAATTTTATGTAGATGACGGTATAAGCGGAACTACATTTAACCGTCCTGATTTTCAGAGAATGATTAGTGACTGTGAGGAGAAAAAAGTTGGAACGGTAATTGTAAAAGATATGTCACGCTTCGGAAGAAACTATCTTGAAGTAGGTTACTACACCGAAATATTTTTTCCCGAAAACGGTATCAGATTCATTGCTGTGAACGACTGTGTTGACAGTAACAAAGGGACTGATGACTTCACTCCTTTCCGTAACATTATCAACGAATGGTACGCAAAGGACATAAGCAAAAAAATCAAATCGTCATTAAAGAGCAAAGGAATGTCAGGCAAGCACATCAGTCGCTGCGTTTACGGTTACAAGGCAGGAAAAGACAGTCAGGACTGGGTAATTGACCAACCTGCGGCAGAAGTCGTGAAAATGATTTATAAATTGTTTATCGACGGCAAAGGAATTGTTGGAATTGCTTCTCACTTAAAGCGGCAAGGTATTCTCACTCCAGTTGAATACGCACAGTCCAATGGTAAATATCAGACGTGGGACACATTCGGTCATCACGCTTGGTGTGCGTCAACTGTGTCGAAAATTTTAAATCAGCAGGAGTATGTGGGAGACACTGTAAATTTCAGAACTCGCAAGCCGTCATACAAATCTAAAAAGCAAGTGAAGAATGATAAAAGCGACTATGTGGTTTTTGAAAATACACACCCTGCTATCATCAGCAGAGAACAGTTTGAACTTGTTCAGAAACTTCTTGTCTCACGCAAAAAGGTTTATGCAAAGTCAACCCCAGACCCTCTCAGAGGACTGATAATGTGTGCTGACTGTGGTGCAAGACTTTACTTGCAAAGACAAAGCAACCGTAATTATTCTAATCTTGACTGCTACTACTGCGGAACATACAAACGTGAAAAAAGTGTCTGCACTAATCATCGCATACTGCTTTCCGACATAAACGAAATTCTTTCCAAAGAGCTTCGTTTTATCACAGAAATGGCAAGCAGTAATCTTGATGAACTGGTTAAACTCTTGCAGAAAAATTCTGAAAAGAGAAACAACATTAATCAGACTTCACTGATTAAAGAAAAAGCAGCTTGTGTAAAAAGAATAAGCGAAATTGATTTGCTGATAAAAAGACTGTTTGAACAGACTGTTATAAATGGTCTTTCTCTTGAAAGAATTTCTTCCCTCGCTGCCGACTATGAAAGTGAACAGAAAGCACTGAAAGAAAAACTCGTTGAGCTTAATCAAAAACTCTCCGAGTTTAATGAGACAGACAAATGTATTGACAGATTTATTGCTGTTGCTAAGAGATATGCCGACTTTGAAGTACTTACTCCGGAAATTATCATTTCATTTGTGGACAAGATTTATGTTCATCAGATGTATGTTGATGAGAACGGTTGTAAGTGTCAGCAGATTGATGTTGTTTTCAATTACATCGGTGAGTTTGAACGCAATAGCATTGTTTAATAGTTTTGTTCGCAGTTAAAACTTATCACC
>CAMWVV010000012.1 GCA_947177755.1 uncultured Ruminococcus sp.
TCTGTGAGTGTTTCACTGCCTAAAATGCACTTCTGAAGAAGTACAGCGTCTGCTATATTTACGGAATTGTCGCCGTTCATATCGCCTGTTGAGGTTTCTTTTTCGGGAGCTGTTCCAAGTGATACAAAACTTCTTCTGTACTTTTCTGCATATTCCTGTGCGGTGGAGTTTTCATAGCCGTATATAGTGCCATAAAAATACTCAGATTTATTTGTAATTGTATGATAATCATCATCAATATCGCATTCAGGATTCAAAAAAGTTATTTCTTTTAATTCAGAACAGGTTACGAAAGAATTTTTTCCAATACTGGTTACACTATCTGGAATCGTTATTGATATCAAATCACTGTTGCCAGCAAATGCACTATATCCGATAGTTTTTACACCGTCAGGAATAGATATATCGCCTGAACAATTTTCACCGTCAATCAGAATTTCATTTACAATAACAAGCGGATTCTCTTGTCTTTTTTCTTCAAGCCATAATGTCCTGTAAAAAGCAAAACTGCCAATCTTTGTCAGACTTTTCGGAATTTCTATTGATGTCAGATTACTACAGCCATAAAATGCATAATCTCCGATACTTGTTAAATTGTCAGAAAGCTTTATTGATTTTAAACTACTGCAAAACCCAAATGTATCCAATCCAATATGTTCAACACTGTCGGGAATATTTACTGTTGTTAAACCTTTACAATAACAAAATGCAAAAGCTCCTATATTTTTCACACTATCAGCAATATTTACTGATTTTAACTGCCAGCATTCGTAAAACGCTTTCTCTCCGATATCTGTTACTGGTAAACCATCTATTTCAGACGGAATAACAATTTCTGTTGCAGATTGCACACAATCATAAATTTCGATATAATCTCCATAGTTTCTATATTTAAGCTGTTCATATGTACCATCATCAACCGCACTTGCCTTTATTACAGCAACGTCGGAAACACTGTTTACAACCGGACAAGCCATACCCATAACGCATACTGCAATAATTCCTGCAATCATTTTTTTAACTTTCATAATAAACTCTCCTTATAAATCAAATAATTTTAAAATCTCGTTTATACATTCTTCCTCTGATATTATTTCTGTCGGAATATCAATTCCCGATTTTCTTAGTTCGTGACAAAGTTCCGTTACCTGCGGAACGTCAAGACCGATTTTCTTTAAAAGTTCAACCTTTGAAAAGAGTTTTTTCGGAATATCGTCAAGGACAATTTTTCCGCTGTCCATTACAACAACACGGTCACACTGTGCCGCTTCGTCCATGTAGTGAGTTATCAGGACTATTGTTATCCCATATTCACGGTTCATGCGACGGACTGCCGAAAGAACTTCCTTTCTGCCCTGCGGGTCAAGCATGGCGGTGGATTCGTCAAGTATTATACATTTCGGACGCATGGCAATAATTCCTGCTATCGCAACACGCTGTTTCTGTCCGCCCGAAAGCTGTGACGGAGAATGCAGACGGTATTCATACATATTTACGGCTTTTAAAGCGTCGTCCACTCTTTTTCTCATCTCGTAATAGGGAACACCGAGATTTTCAAGTGCAAATGCAACGTCTTCTTCGACTATTGACGAAACTATCTGATTGTCGGGATTCTGAAAGACCATTCCTGCACGCTGTCTGAGGTCAAAAAGACGTGTTTCGTCGGCGGTGTCTATGCCGTCCACAATGACTTTTCCGTCCGTTGCGACAAGTATCGCATTGAGGTGCTTTGCAAGGGTTGACTTTCCTGAGCCGTTATGTCCCAGTACGGCAACAAATTCACCCTGTTTTATATCAAGGTCTATTCCCTTAAGGACTTCTTCGGACGGATTTTCACCGTCTGCGTCATAACGGAAATGTAAGTTTCTTATCTCAATGATATTATCCATTTATGTCACTTCCACAATATTCTTTTAATCATCACAGCACGATATACGCCCTATTACGTCAATTTTTATAATTCTTATTACAGTTTCACCATTGCTGGCTTCACACCGCATTTTTATCCATTTATCGTCGGTGTCCAGAACAATTCCGCCGCCTAAAAATCTCTCCTGTGTATTATAGATTTCAACGAAATTCCCGACAAGTTCTTTTATAATATCAGACATTATTTATTTCCTTTACTTCTGCCATATAGCAGTTGAACCACATGGAAGTGTCATTCCTGTTGACTGAACAGGCAGACCTATTTCGTCGAATGAAACACTTCCGCAGAATTTTTCCGTAAGAACAGTACCGAGAATATAACCCATAACGGACGGCGAAAGACCTGTTGTATAGCTGTTGAGCAGGAAAAACAGCGGATTATCCGAGAGTACTCCTGCACAAAGCTTTACAAGGTCATATATTGAATTTTCGAGTTTCCATATTTCACCCGAAGGTCCTCGCCCATAGCTCGGGGGGTCCATAACAATAGCGTCGTAACGTCTGCCACGTCTTATCTCACGGGCAATGAATTTTTCACAGTCGTCAACTATCCAGCGAATTGGTCTGTCTGAAAGTCCCGAAACAGCGGCGTTATCCCTTGCCCACTGCACCATACCTTTTGAAGCGTCAACATGACAAACGGACGCACCTGCCTCCGCACACGCAAGAGTTGCACCGCCCGTATATGCAAAAAGATTTATAACATTTATTTCACGCCCTGCGTTTCTGATTTTATCAGCCATAAAATCCCAGTTAACAGCCTGTTCGGGAAAAAGTCCGGTATGCTTGAAACCTGTCGGGCGTATATTGAAAATAAGATTTTTATAGTTTATATTCCATGAATCAGGCATTTTTCTACGGAATGTCCATTTTCCTCCGCCCGAACTGGAACGGTGATAATGACCGTCTGCCATATTCCAGAGATTAGATTTTTTATCTGTTTTCCATATTATCTGAGGGTCGGGGCGTACAAGACTTATTTTTCCCCATGTTTCAAGTTTTTCACCGTCTGATGTATCAATTATTTTATAATCATTCCAGTTTTCTGCTGTTCTCAAAATTTTTATACTCCTTTCACGCTGTCCGTGATTTTATTGTTTCGGCAACTTTCATTGCCGTTTCACTTACTGCTTTAAAATCTTTCCCTTCTGCCGTAACGCTTATATACGGCTTGTCGGGATTCTCACGCACGGAAATTTTTCCCGTGTCTCCTATAACCTGCCTGAAGTGTTCTATCATATCGGTTATTACACTGTCATTTTTCCATATTTCCCTGTATTTATGATTTATTTTTATTTTAAACGTTACCTGCTGAAAATGTTTCATTTCACCTGTAAGACTACTAAGAGGAATACCCGTTTTCTTCATGACCGAAAGAAGTTTCACTGCTGTAAAAACGCCGTCGCCTGCCGGAATTTCGTCAAGAAATATAATTCTTCCTCTCTTGTCCGCACCGACATTATAACCGCCGTCTATCATTCGTCCCACAACACTTCTTTCATTGAATCCGGAAGCAACAACTGATATGCCATGTTTTTCCGCAAATCTGAGAAAACCAAAACTTACAGCAGAAGTAACAACAAAAGTATTATTTTTAAGAAGTCCGTTTTCCTTTAAAAACTTCGCAAACACTGCCGAAAGACTGTCTGCATCGGTAATATTGCCTTTTTCGTCAACTGCAATACATCTTTCACAGCCGCTTCTGAACCAGAAACCGCAGTCCAGATTATTTGCGGAAACGAAATCCGCAAGCCTTTCCGCCTTTGTTTTATATTTTTCCTGATTATCGGCAATGTTTTCTTCGGTCATGACAAAAACTTCTGCTCCCGTTTTCCTCAGAATCCTTTCCGCAATAACTGTATTTTTTCTGTCTGAACAATAAACGGCTGTTTTCATTCCCTTAAAATCGGGACTTACTGATTTTTTTATAAATTCAACATACTCATCAAAGGCGTTTTCGCAGACAATAACACCGCCTTTCCTGCTCCTTATTCTCTTTTCAAGTCTTTCTGGTGTCTTGAAAACAAGCTGTTCTATTTCCTCCCACGTTTCGTCACTTAGTTTATATCCGCCTTTTGAATAAAGACGTATTCCGCAGTGTCTGTTATCCGAGGACGATGTAATCATAATGCCCGCATCTGCTCCGTGAAGCCTCACAAGGCACGAAACGGCTGATGGCGGAAGTACACCGAGTTTTTCGGCTGCCACACCTGCCGAACATATACCAGTACATACGGAATCTGTTATACTTTCGGCTGCTGTTCCGCTGTCACGTCCCACTATAACAAGGGGATTCGGATTTTTTTTAAGTGAAAGCACAGCGGCGGCGGTTCTGCCTGTTTTTTCCGCAAGTTCATGGTCAAAACTGCCCACTTCCATACCCCTTGCTCCGTCTGCTCCGAAAAGCCTTCCCATTTGTCATTCTCCTTTGATTATATATACAGCTATTATTTTTTCGGGTGATGCAATTTCAGAACTTTCCCTACAGATTTTTACGTCAGAACAATTATTATATCTGTTATATATGTTTATACCGTCTGCACTTCTTGTACAGAAAACAGTGTGTATTGACGATAAAAAACGTTTACCCGTCCAGAAAGACACAATAAACATTTTCGCACTGCCTATTTCCTTTGAATGTACACATTCTATGCCGTAATGTTCAAGAGCCTTGCCGACCTTAAAGGGATTACAGCCGAAAATTCCCGATAATAATTTAAATCTTTCCATATAAAAGGCTATTTCACACAATGGCACTGTCCTTTTCAGATAAACAAGTGCATTATAAACCGATATTACTTCACAGCCGTTGAAACTCATGTGACAAAGCCCATAACGCATTTCCGAAACAAAACCGACAGCCTGTCCGTTAATCATCTGTCCGTCCTGAAAATTCTTTGATTTTATAATATTATGACGATAATTGTTTTTTCGGATAATCATAAAGCAAGCTGACCGCCATCGTCCTGAAATTTAAATCCGAGATGTTCATAGGCGAGTTTAGTCGCACAACGTCCTCTGGGAGTTCTTCCGAGAAATCCCAGCTGCATAAGAAAAGGTTCACAAACGTCCTCTATTGTAACGGCTTCTTCTCCTATGGCGGACGCAAGCGTTTCAAGTCCGACAGGTCCTCCACCGTATCCTCTTATAATCATTTCAAGCATACGCCTGTCAAGACTGTCAAGACCTAATTCGTCAATTTCAAGCCTACTGAGTGCTAAAGACGCTATCTGCTGATTTATTTCACCGTTTCCCATAACATCGGCAAAGTCACGCACTCTTTTAAGAAGTCTGTTGGCAATACGTGGCGTACCTCTTGCCCTGCCCGCAACTTCCGCCGCACCGTCAAGCGTACACGGAATACCGAGAATCATGGCACTTCTGCGGACTATATCCGTAAGCTGTTCCTTTGAATAAAGTTCAAGCCTTTGTATTACACCGAAACGGTCACGGAGAGGTGCGGAAAGCTGTCCTGCCCTTGTTGTCGCACCGATTAGCGTAAAAGGCTTCAAATCCATTCGTATGGAACGTGCGGACGGTCCTTTTCCTATGATTATATCAATTACTCTGTCCTCAAGTGCAGGATATAAAATTTCCTCCACCGCTCTTGAAAGACGATGTATTTCGTCTATAAAAAGCACATCATTGTCTGAAAGACTTGTAAGAAGCGAAACGAGGTCACCAGGCTTTTCAATTGCTGGTCCTGTCGTAACACGAAGATTAACACCGAGTTCGTGGGCAATTATGGCTGAAAGAGTAGTCTTGCCCAGTCCCGGAGGACCATATAATAAAACATGGTCAAGCGGTTCACCTCTCAGTTTGGCGGCTTTTATATATATTGCAAGATTTTCCTTGACTTTTTCCTGTCCTATATATTCATGAAGTGACTGCGGTCTTAAAGTTATTTCAATGTCACTGTCCTCCGAAGTATTTTCAGGCGAAATCATTCGGGGGGCAAACTCCATGTCTCCTGTTTCTATCAAACTAAACACCTCCGAAGTATTATTTTTCAAAACATCTTTTTTTGTGTATGTAAAAATATTATATAAAGGATACAGCTTTACTTAACTAAATTTTCTCGGACGAAATAAGCTTTAAAACTTCTCTTATAATCTCCTGTGTGCTTAAATCAGGGTCGCACTTTCTGAGCAGGGGTGCAATTTCTCCCTGAGAATAGCCGAGTACCATAAGTGCTTCAAGAGCCTCCGAAACAGCCGACGCATTTACGTCAGATACCGCAGCGGAAACAGCAGACTTTGCGGAAATTCCGCTGAATGATTCCGCAGAAATCTTGTCTTTAAGTTCAAGCACTATTCGCTGTGCTGTCTTTGCACCTATGCCTTTGGTTCTGGTAAAAGCCTTGCTGTCGCCCGATGCAACAAGAAGTGCAAAGTTTTCGGGTGTAACGTCGGAAAGTATTGACGTGGCGGCTTTTCCGCCGACTCCCGAAACTGATATAAGAAGTTTAAAGCAGTTAAGTTCCTGAAGTGATGCAAAGCCGAAAAGTTCAATATTATCGTCCCTGACGTTCATGTGGGTATAAACCGTTGTTTCGTCGCCGATATTTCCGAGCTGAGAAACAGTATTGTATGAAGTCCTGCAACCGTAACCCACGCCGTTACATTCCACAACAATAAAATTCATATCTTTAACTGTGAGTTTGCCTTTCAGACTGTATATCATAAAAAATCTTCCTTTTTGTATTGTAATTTATCTCCACCGAACAGAATGACCGTGACATATTGCAACAGCGAGTGCGTCGGCTGCATCGTCGGGTTTCGGTATATGTGCAAGACCGAGCAGACTTCTTGTCATTTCCATCATCTGTCGTTTTTCGGCTTTTCCGTAGCCTGTAACGGACATTTTCACCTGCAAAGGCGTATATTCTGTAACAGGTATATGCCGTTTTGCAGCGGAAAGAATTGTCACGCCCCTTGCCTGTGCTACATCAATAGCGGTTTTCTGATTGGTGGTGAAATAAAGTTTTTCAACCGCCATGCAGTCGGGTCTGAATTTATCAAGTATAAATTCTATATCTTCGTGAATAGCCATAAGCCGTTCAGTAAAAATCGTACCTGCCTCTGTAGTGACCGCTCCGTACTCAACAGGGTGAAAATTTATTCCGTCATAATCAAGTATTCCGAAACCGACTATTGCATATCCGGGGTCTATTCCCAGTATTCTTATTTTTTCCACATTTATTTCCTTCGCCAAATTACTTAAATTATTATTCATTAATCCGTGCCTTATAATTATACCACACAAACAGGCATATTTGCAATATATTTATTTCTTTTTTATTGATTTTTATAAAAAAATCTGCTATAATGTATGATGTGTTATTACAGTTAATTTATGGAGGTAAAAAATCATGGATTTACAGCATCTTCGTGACAAAATAGACGATACCGACAAAGAAATACTTTCACTCTTTATGAAAAGAATGGAACTTTGCAAAGGCGTTGCGGACTACAAAAAGGAAAATAATATGCCCGTTTTTCAGGGCGGACGTGAAAAACAGGTCATTGACAGAATAAAAAGTCTTACCAATGACAAAACTCTTGAAAACGGTACTGCTGCACTTTTCACCACTATAATGGACATCAGCAAACTTTTACAAAACAGAAAACTTCTCTCGGATAAGCATGACTATAATTTCAGTGTTCCGAATTTTCAGAACGCTCAGAAAATAGGTTGTCAGGGGACTTCGGGGGCAAACTCCGAAACCGCCGCAAGAATGATTTTCGGAAACACAAAGCCCGTTTTCTATAATTCGTTTGAGGACGTTTTTAAAGCTGTGCAGTCGGGTGAAATAGAATACGGAGTTATTCCGCTGAAAAACTCCACTGCTGGCATGATTGACAGCGCATATGACCTCATGGCAAAATACAGCGTATATGTGGTAAAACAGGTATGTGTTGAAATAAATCACTGCCTTGCCGTAAAAAAAGGTACTGCAATATCAGATATAAAATGTGTATATTCTCACCCTCAGGCTCTCGCACAGTGCAGTGTTTTTCTTACCGAAAACAATCTTAAAACATCACCTTACAGCAATACCGCAACAGCCGCAGAAATGGTAAAAAACAGCAGTGAAAATATTGCCGCTGTCTGCTCTGCCGACTGTGCCGAAAAACTCGGACTTGAAATTCTTGCAGGAAATATTGCGGACTGTTCGGTAAACCGCACACAGTTCATATGCATATCAAGAGAGTTACAGGTATCTCCCGACGCTGATTCAGTTTCCATAATGATTCAGATTCCGCATACAGAGGGAAGTCTTTACCGTCTGCTTACAAAATTCTATGTAAACGGCATGAATATCATCAGAATTGAAAACCGTCCGATTCGTGACGGAAGTTTTGATGTAATGTTCTATCTTGATTTCAGCGGAAAACTTACCGACCCCAGTGTAAAGGCTCTTATGAACGACCTTTCCGAAAACATGGAATTTTTCCGTTGTTTAGGCACTTTCAGAAGCGAATAAAAAAGAGGTGATATTATGTCTGATAAATTTCATTCCCTCCTCGAAAAAAACAGATTCGTCTTTCTCGACGGCGGTATGGGAACTATGCTACAGTCTCACGGCATACAGACCGAACACGTTCCCGAACTTCTGAATATAACAAATCCCGAGGCTATTATGAAAATTCACCGTATGTATTCGGAGGCAGGTGCTGATATTGTTTACGCCAATACTTTCGGTGCAAACAGATTCAAGCTTGAAAACTCAGGCTACAGCGTTGCGGAAATTGTGCAGGCAGGAATAAAAAACGCACATTCTGCCGTCGGTGAAAAATCCCTTGTCGCTCTCGACATAGGTCCTATAGGTCAGCTTCTTGAACCGTCGGGAACTCTCAGATTTGAAGACGCATATGAAGTATACAAGGAAATAGTCATTGCAGGAAACGAAGCAGATGTTATAGTAATTGAAACAATGACTGACCTTTATGAAGTAAAATCCGCACTGCTTGCCGTCAAGGAAAATTCCGACAAGCCTGTACTTGTCACAATGACTTTTGAGGAAAATATGCGTACATTCACAGGTGTTTCACCCGAATGTATGGTTTCCGTCCTTGAGGGACTGGGTGCGGACGCTATCGGCGTAAACTGTTCGCTTGGTCCTGAGGAACTTTTTCCCGTACTTGATAAAATCTGTTCGCTCACTGCCCTGCCCGTTATCGCAAAGGCAAACGCAGGACTTCCCGACCCTGTGACAAATCTTTTCAATGTAGGTGCGGAGGAATTTGCCGAAAGTGCCGTAAAACTCGCAGGAGCAGGAGTTAAAATATTCGGTGGCTGCTGTGGTACTACTCCCGAACATATCCGTAAGATGATTAAAAAACTTGACGGCGTTGATAATATAAAAAGACCCGTAAAACGTGTAAGTCTTGCGTGTTCGGCTGTGAACTGCGTTACAATAAATCAGCCCCGTGTTATCGGTGAACGCATTAACCCGACTGGAAAAAAACGTTTCAAGGAAGCACTTCTTAATCACGACATTGATTATATACTGGGTCAGGCGGTGGAACAGGTTCACGCAGGTGCGGAAATACTCGACGTAAACGTGGGACTTCCGGGAATAGACGAAAAAGAAATGATGGTAACGGCTGTAAAGGCAATTCAGGGAATATGCGATACACCACTACAGCTTGACTCAACTATTCCATCAGTTCTTGAAGCAGGTCTGCGTGTATATAACGGAAAACCTATTGTAAACTCAGTAAACGGCGAGGACGAATCACTTGAAAGTATTCTGCCACTCGTAAAGAAATACGGTGCTTCTGTTGTCGGACTTACTCTCGACAAGGGAGGTATTCCGAAAACAGCAGAGGGACGTTTTGCAATTGCAGAAAAAATACTTAACCGTGCCACAGAATACGGCATACCCAAAGAGGACGTTTTTATTGACTGTCTCACTCTTACGGCTTCGGCTGAACAGGACGGCGTTATGGAAACTCTCAACGCTCTCAACAGGGTAAAAAATGAACTTGGTCTGTGTACCGTACTCGGTGTATCAAATATTTCTTTCGGTCTGCCGAACAGGGAACTTATAACACGTACATTTCTGACAATGGCTCTGCACAGCGGTCTTGACCTGCCTATTATAAACCCTAATGTCGATTCAATTATAGGTGCAGTGCGTGCTTACAGGCTTCTTGCAGGAATAGACAGAAATTCAGCTGACTTCATAAATGTATATGCACAGGATAATTCCGCCCCTAAACCTGCTCCGTCCGCTCAGGAAAAAAATTCCCCCGACCTTGTATATGCAGTTGAAAACGGTCTGAAAAATGATGCTCTTAAAGCTGTAAAAGAACTGATAAAAACCGTTGACGCTATGGAAATTATAAACGGCTATCTTATTCCCGCACTCGATTCCGCAGGTGAAAAATTTGAAAAGGGTAAAATTTTCCTGCCACAGCTTATACTTACAGCAGGTGCGGCACAGGCGTGCTTTGAAATTATAAAAGAAAAGCTTTCACAGAATAATTCAAAGAGCGTTTCAAAGGGAAAAGTTGTTCTTGCTACAGTCAAAGGAGATATTCACGATATAGGAAAGAATATCGTCAAAGTCCTGCTCGACAGCTACGGTTTTGATGTTATAGACTTGGGCAAGGACGTTGACCCACGGCTTATAGTTGATACGGCTATCAGACATAAGGTGAAACTTGTTGGTCTTTCCGCACTCATGACCACAACCCTCGGTGCTATGGAAGAAACTATTAAAATTCTCAACAAGGAATATCCTGAATGTAAGACAGTAGTGGGCGGTGCTGTTCTTACCGCTTCGTATGCCGAACAGATTCACGCCGATTTCTACGCAAAGGACGCTAAACAGACAGTTGATGTTGCTTCACAGATTTATGCACAATAATTTTTCTGAAACAGGAAAGGATATATTTTTATGATTATACTTGATGATTTAAGAGTTGAAATGACCAACTACAGAAAAGAAATGACAGAACTCGCCGACGTTCTCAATATAAAGGCAGCAAAGGAAAGAATTGCCGAACTCAATGCGGAAACCGCTAAGGACGGTTTCTGGGACGACCTCGAAAACTCCCAGAAAGTACTTCGTGAAACAAAGGCACTTGAAAGAAAAATTGAAAAGTTCAACAAGCTTAACAACAGCCTTGAAGATTTAATCACCCTGATAGAGCTTTCCATTGAGGAAGAGGACGACAGTTCAATTGAAGAAATAAAATCCGAGTCAGCTTCTTTCAAGACAAAACTTGAGGACGAAAAGCTTTCTACTCTCCTTACAGGAGAATACGACAACTCCAATGCTATTCTTACATTCCATGCAGGTGCAGGCGGTACAGAGGCACAGGACTGGGCGGAAATGCTCTACAGAATGTACAATCACTGGGCTGAACGTCACAATTATAAGGTTACACTTATGGACTATCTTGACGGTGATGATGCAGGTATGAAATCCGCTTCAATACTTATTGAGGGTGATAATGCATATGGCTATATGAAATCCGAGTCGGGCGTACACAGACTTGTCCGCATATCACCTTTCGACGCTTCTGGCAGACGACACACTTCTTTTGCCGCACTCGAAGTTATGCCCGAAATCGACGATTCTATTGAAGTTGACATACGTCCCGAAGATATAGAAATGGAGGTTTATCGTTCAAGCGGTGCAGGCGGTCAGAAAGTAAACAAGACAAGTTCCGCTGTACGTCTTATCCACAAGCCCACTGGTATAGTAGTTTCCTGTCAGACACAGAGAAGCCAGTATCAGAACAAGGACTATGCCATGAAAATGCTCCGTTCAAAACTCGTCGAAATCAAGGAACGTGAACACCTCGAAAAGATTGAGGACATCAAGGGCGTTCAACGTGAAATTGCATGGGGTTCTCAGATACGTTCATATGTGTTCATGCCCTACACCCTCGCAAAAGACCACAGAACAGGCTTTGAAAACGGTAATATTCAGGCGGTTATGGACGGCGATATTGACGGTTTTATAAATGCTTATCTGAAGTCGCTTTCTCACGGAACTCTTGAAAAATAATCTCACAAGGGGGTTTTTCCAATGGCTGAACTTTTTATATGGGGGTTAATCTTTGCAATCTTCTGCATGATTATAAACAGTCTGAAACCAAAGGAAAAACCACCTCCGCCTCCGCCACCTCCCAAAAATTATGAACAGAGTTTCAAGGAAAAAACAATCCTTGAAATCCTCAAAGGAAAATCAGAAGATGACGTTATTGCGGAAAATGAAGGTCTTTCCAAAGACGAAATAAAAGAATGGAAAGAAAAATTTCTTAACGATGTGTCGGATTTTGTCGAACAGAGAGAACAGATGTATAATCAAATCGGAGAACTCGACGTTCAGGTAAAATGGTTCAAAAAAACCTGTGAAAAACACATAGGCGAGGACTGGAAAGAAAAAACAGGCTACAAGGGAAACTAAAGCGTGTTCACCGAAAGGGCGGACACGCTTTTTATTATGCACACCATTCTGCCCGTATTTCATATAATAAAACAGCAGAAGAATTTTTCTGACAGCCGTTTCAGACGGCAGAATGGAGATATTACTATGAAAGATAAATCTAAAATACTTGTTGCAGGAGGCGATATGCGTCAGGTATACTGTGCCGTAAAGCTTTCGTCTGTTTCTGATACATCTGTAAAGGGTTTTTCCGCAGACATACTTCCCGAAAAAATGAATATCAAAATCTCGGACACCAACGAAAATGCATTATATGACTTTCTGGTACTTCCTGTACCCCCTCTTGACGAAAACGGTATGATTACCGCACCTTTTACCAGTGAAAAAATAAATCCTGCCGAAATACGCCGCCTGTTAAAGCCCGACGCTGTTATATTCGCAGGAAAGTCGGACAAAAGACTTAATGATATTTTTGAAGATAAAGAAATAATTGACTATATGGAACGTGAAGAACTCAGTCTTAAAAATGCAGTTCCGACCGCTGAGGGTGCTGTGGAAATAGCTTTGAGTGAACTTCCTGTCACGCTTAACGGACTTAAAGTCCTTATTGTCGGACTTGGTAGAATAGGCACAGCTCTTGCGGAAATTCTCAAAGGATTCGGAGCAGATATAACCGCTTCCGTAAGAAATGCAAAGGGTACGGCAAAAGCCCGCATTCTCGGCATAAAATCAGTATGCACCAATAAAATGGATACCGATTACAAGCTTGTATTCAATACTGTTCCCGAACTTATATTCAATAACGAAATTCTTAGCAGATTCAGTGATGATACACTTTTTATCGACCTCGCTTCAAAACCTGGCGGTATAGACTTTGACTCCGCTTCCGTACTCGGAAAAAAAGTGGTGTGGGCTTTGGGTATTCCCGGAAAAACCGCACCTGTTACGTCAGGAGAGTTCATAGCTGAAACCATCATAGGTATACTTACGGAAAGGGGGATTTTAAATGAGTGAAATATTCAGGGGTCTGAAAATAGGCTTTGCTATGACAGGCTCATTCTGTACATTTAAAAAGTGCTTTGAACAGGCTGAAATTCTGAAAAATATGGGGGCTGAACTCATTCCTATTATGTCGGAAAACGCTTCTCATATTTCCACACGTTTCGGCTCTGCTGAGGAAAATATGAAGAAATTCAGTGAAATATGCGGAAAAGACGTTATGACGTCCATATCAGACGCTGAACCCATAGGTCCTGAAAATATGACAGACATTATGGTAGTTGCCCCCTGTACATCAAACACCGCTTCAAAACTTGCAAACAGCATAACAGATACAGCCGTTACAATGGCGGTCAAATCCCACTTAAGAAGCGGAAAACCCGTGGTACTTGCCATAGCATCAAACGATTCTCTTTTAGGTTCAGCCAAAAATATAGGAGAACTTTTCAACCGTAAAAACTACTACTTTGTACCCATGTTACAGGACGACTGTGCAAAAAAACCTGCCTCGCTTGTTTCGGAATTTTCAATGCTGCCACAGGCGGTTTCCGCCGCTTTAGAGGGAATACAGCTCAGACCCATTATATATCATAAATCAGACTGAAAAATAAAGGCGGTCAGCAAGTCCGACCGCCTTAATGTTACATAAATATCAGAATATCAACGCAACTGTATATATTAACTGTAATAAAGCCGCAACTATGAAAATTACCGAGCTTTTCGCTATTGCAATTCCTCTTCTGCTCTGTGCAGGGGTAGACGACGGAATTTTATCATTATCTCTGAAAAGACAAAACATAAAGAATCCCGATACAGCCATTACAAGTATTATACACTCTGTTATTATAGTACCCAAATAACTTTCAACATAAGAAAAAACACCTGACATTGTATTGACGAATATATGTACAATTACTGCTGGTATAATTGAATTATGCTTCAATGTTATGTGAGCGAGAAAACTTCCAAGAAGAAATGCAAGTACAAACTGAGGAATATTATGATGTCCCAGACCAAAGAAAAATGCCGTTGCAAAAACCGCAAACCGCTGATTTGCCCTTGAAAATACCCTTAGCATCATACCTCTGAAAAATATTTCCTCTGTAATCGGTGCTATAACACACTGATAAATCATCATCACAGCAAAACCCGTACCTGTTACCGCCACACCGTCCATATCCATGACATCAGTTGAATAACCATAATGTATAAAAATATCATCTATTCCTGAAGAAACAAATATAGATATAGTCCAGAGAAATGCCGCTATAAGACAATACTGCAATGATTTTCCGAAGCTGAAATTACGTGTGCGTACAAGCTGTGTTTTCGGTATATTCGCCATTTTGAGACCTATAAACCCAAACAGGATATTTGAAATCATAAAGATAATCATATTCAGTCCGGCAAATATTGAGGAACTGTTTATATAAGAATCTATTATATCTCCGCCTGCTCCTTTGTTTTCAGACTTCAGAACTATTTCAAGTATAATCAAAGAAATCAGCATTAATATATTACTTAAAAATAAATGTCCCAGTACACACCAGCTTCCGATTGAATAAAAACGCTTTATTTTTCGGCGTTCCTCCCTTGTCGGTTCAAGCGGTACAACACAGTCGGGTGCATCAAGTTCCGGCATTATATCGGAATAGTCACCGCTGAAATCGGGATAATCGGTGGGATTGTCAAAAGGATTAAGCTTGTCGGGCATTTTACTCTGCCTTTCCGTTTCAATCTGCCTGTTAAGTCTGATTATTTCACGGTTAAGTGAAGATATTTCCGCCCTGTAATATTCTTCATTCATATTTGTTCCTCCTCTCATTTATTGACATTTATCTTTTGTTTACTGATTTTATTATTCTATTCTGCCTTTGAGTTCATCATAGATTTCGTCAAAAGTCATATCTTCAAACTCATCAGCCGGATAAGTTCCCACAACTTTTTTATTTGACGTGTCTGCTGCTACGGTATACTTACAGTAACCATCTTCTATAAACATTATATATTCAATTTCATTAATATCGCTAAAGAAGGGTTCTACCGCATCAATAAAATTGAAGCCCGACTCTGCATTCTCAGGAAATTCGTTTATATTTTTACTTCTGTCCGAACATATAACAGCACTATCTGTATAGTATATATCTTCTTCGTCCAGTTCCACAAGGGCAGAATTAGACGCTTTCATCAAAGTTGAAGCAATACTGTCAATATCCTGCTGTTCTTTTTTATCTGCCAGTTCACTGATATAAATAAGCCCTTCGTCCTTGTCAACAACTTCAAAGTCACATTCATACTTTTCGCCGTCAATCTTTATTTCAACGGTATCTTTATCAACTACTTCATATTTGCCCTTTTCTCCGTCAATTTTTACTGTTCCGTCGTCAGTGAACTTTATTGTAACGTCCAGTTCATCACCGTCTGCATTGCAGAGTTCCCATCTTCCCTCAAGATTAGGCTTGCCACATGATGTAAGCACTGATGCAGACATTGCACACAACAAACAGATTGATACAAATTTTTTCATTTTTTTACTCCTCTATAAAATATTTTATTTATGATACTTTCCGCCCTCCGAAATCTGAAACGCCCTGTAAATCTGTTCTAAAAGCATGACCCTTGCAAGCTGGTGCGGAAAAGTCATCTCTGACATTGAAAGTTTAAAACTGCCCATTGACTTTATTTCCGGTGCAAGTCCGAATGAACTGCCGATTATAAAAGTAACCGTGCTGAAACCGTTCACGCCTGCGGAAGATATTTTTTCCGAAAACTTCACACTTGTAAGCTGTTTTCCCTCTATGCACATGGGTATTATCATTCCCTTTACATATTTTTTAATATTCTCGGATTCTTTTTTTAGTGCTGAACTTATTTCCTTTTCGGACGGGTTATCACTAAGTCTGCATTCGTCCAGTTCATGAAGTTCAAAAGTGCAGTAACGTGAAAGTCTCTTTATGTATTCCGCACACGCATTTTTCAAATAATCTTCCTTGAGTTTTCCTATAACTATAAAATTTATCGTCATCAGAAAATAACCGCTCCTCCCTTTGTCTCAACAGGTGCAACACCCATTAAATAATCCTTGTTCCGCTTATACTTTGAAAGACTTTTCTGCACCGTTGAATCTGCAATATATGGCATATTGTTATCCTGACTGAGATGCCCCAGCAGAAAATAAACCGTTCCACGCTCAATCAGTTTTCCGACCTGTAAAGCACAGTCGTCATTTGAAAGATGTCCGCTCATTGATAATATACGTTCCTTGAGATAAAGCGGATAATTTCCACGACGCAGCATATTTTCATCATAGTTTGATTCTATAAGAACCATTCTGCAACCTGTAAGTGCCTTGTCTGCTTCGGGAGTTATATAACCCGTATCGGTACATATGGCACAGTATTTGTCGTCTGCTGTATGTATTCTGTAACCGCACGGCTGTACTGCATCATGTGAAACATCAAAACCTGTGATTTCCATATCCGCACACGCTATACTTCCTTTAATCTCAATAATCGGCGACTGCGGAGAAATTTTATCTTCGTCACAAAGTTTCTGAAGTGTTTTCTTTTTCCCGTAAACTGTAGCACCTGTTTTTTTTGTAAACATTTTAAGACCTGCTACATGGTCACTGTGTTCGTGCGTTATGAAAACCGCCTGTACAGCTTTAAGCGGTATTCTGTTTATTTCGAGTGCGGAGGAAAGTTTTCTGTAACTCACTCCGCAGTCTATAAGTATTCCACCCTTTTCAGTACCTATAAAATGGGCATTACCCTTGCTTGAACTGAAAAGCGGATATATCCTTGCCATTTCAAACCTCTTTTCCATTTACACTGTACAGCTTTTCTTAAATTCATATTTATATGCTATTGTGCTGAATTTTCTGTAGAAACCTGACTTTTGTAATATTCATATATATCATCAAAATTCATATCACTGTCAAAATCAAACTCATCGGAATTTATTTCGCTGTCAGTGTTCACAAGAAATCTGTCATTGCACAATCCAAAAATATCATTATCTAATTTATACGTACATACAACACCGTAACAATCAGCGTGCTTTATAAAGAAAATATACTGATATTCATCAATATCACTGAAATAATCACATATACGCTCGGTAATGTCAAAGTCACTTCCTGCATTTTCGGGAACTGCATTGATACTTCTGCTTTCGTCTGAACATATTACAGCAGGGTCACTGAAAAAAATACCCTCCTCGTCCATATCAATTAAAACTGCATTAATTGATTTCATCAGATTTTCAGCGGTTGAATCAAGACATCTTTTCTGTGCTTTTTCCGATATATCCTGAATATAAACAAGCTTTTCATCTTTGTCTATTATTTTAAAATCAAGATTATCATCACTTATTTTAATAGTTTCCTTGTCAATGACTTTATATTCTTCGTTTATTCCGTCAATTTTCACCTGTCCATCATCACTGAATCTGACTTTATATTCAAGTGCAGTACCGTCAGATGTACAGATTTTCCATGCACCATCAAATTTCGGTTTACCGCAGGCGGTAAGCATAACTAATGTAAGCAGACATACCACACAAACTGAAATTTTTTTCATTTATTCACCTCATTATTATATTTTCTTTATCTCTGTACCCTGTCTTGTTTCCTTGACCTCGTAACCGAGTTCAGCAATTTTATTTCTGAGTTCGTCGGCAAGAGCAAAATTCTTTTCCCTGCGTGCATTTTTTCTCTGTTCAACAAGTTCTGTTACTTCCGACGGTATTTCTTCATTATCGCCCTCTACGAACTTTTCAGCGTTAACTATAAGGTCAAGCCCTAAAACCTTGTCAAATTCTGAAATAAGGACGAGCTTTGTCACAGCATTTGTCTTTGACTTGAGAACATCGTAAACGGCAGTAATTGCAAGCGACGTGTTAATGTCATTGTCAAGAGCGTCTGTAAAGTTTTTCATAAGACGGTCATATTCAGACTTGTCAATATCACCTGACTTATCAGACGTAAGCGGAGCGATTTTCTCAACAAGCTTATTATATGAAACAACTGCATTGTTGAGATTATCCCAGTCAAAGACAAGTGACTTTCTGTAATGTGACAAAAGGCAGAAATAACGGTAAACAACGGGATTATAGCCCTTTTCCTCCAGAAGTGAAACTGTGAGAAATTCGCCCTTTGACTTGCTCATCTTACCGCTGTTTGTGTTGAGGTGGTGAACATGAAACCAGTAATTGCACCATTCATGACCCAGATATGCTTCACTTTGTGCAATTTCGTTGGTGTGGTGCGGAAAAGCGTTGTCAATACCTCCGCAGTGAATGTCAAGGTATTCACCGAGATTTTTCATGCTTATGCACGAACATTCAATATGCCAGCCAGGATAACCCACGCCAAAAGGACTGTCCCATTTGAGTTCCTGTGAATCAAACTTTGACTTTGTGAACCAAAGAACAAAATCAGCCTTGTTGCGTTTGTTCTCGTCCTCTTCAACTCCCTCACGTACACCAACAGCCAAATCTTCCTCTTTAAAATCATTGAAAACATAGTATTTTTCAAGCTTTGAAGTATCAAAGTAAATATTTCCGCCTGCCTCATATGCATATCCCTTTTCCATGAGGGATTCAATAACTCTTATAAACTCATCTATACAGTAAGTGGCAGGGACTACAACGTCAGGCGTTTTTATATTGAGTTTTTTACAGTCGCTGAAAAAAGCGTCCGTGTAGAACTGTGCTATTTCCATAACTGTCTTGTGTTCACGCTTTGCACCTTTAAGCATTTTGTCATCACCTGTGTCGCCGTCGCTTGTAAGATGTCCGACATCTGTTATATTCATGACACGCTTTACATCAAGACCCGTAAAACGCAGGTACTTTTCAAGAACGTCCTCCATAATATAAGTACGGAGGTTGCCTATATGTGCATAGTGATAGACAGTAGGTCCGCAGGTGTAAATACTTGCCTTGCCTGCCTCGTGCGGAATAAATTCCTCTTTTTTATGTGAAAGTGAGTTATATAACTGCATTGTAAACTTCTCCTTTTAAAATTATAATTTCTGGTATCTCGCAAGTATCTCTTTTTCATTTTTAAAGAGATTGAAACTTCTGTCCTTTTCGGCTTCCTGCGAAGCAAACATAGCAAGCCGCTTGTCATCGGTAAGAAGTCCGCCTGCCTGATAGGCAAGCTGTTCATACCAGTCCCACGAATAGCGTTCATCGGGAAAACCGTGTGGAAATTCTATTTCCGATATAGTTCCCATAAAACTGCTTTTTACGCCTTTTGCCGTAAAAAACTTATTGTCAAATGAAATTATTATTTCAATGTCATTATATTCTGATGTATCATCAAAAAAACGACCGCTGTGAAAACTGCTCCATTCAAGCAGGGAGGCACGTATTCTCCTTGTCTTGTCTGCCACACCATAGCTTATTGTCATTCTTTCGGGAGGCATTGCCAGCTCCTCTCTGTCCATTTTCAAGTCATACTGTAAATAGTCAATAATTCCGTCAATCTGTGTTTCTCTGAAACGTATGTATTCAAGCCCGAAATTAAAATATACAGACATCTCCAAACTCCTTTACCTTTATTCACACATTTTTATACAAGTGCCGATATAATGAACAATATCGGCACTCAATTTTATTTCTTCATATCCGAAACTTCTTTCTTCAGCCTGTCAAGTTCCGCATTCAAACGACACAGTTCCTGAGAAACGGGGTCAGGGATATGAATCTGGTCTATCTCCCTGCAAACGTCGGAACAAACTTTCCTGCCATTTCTCTTTACTACCCTTGCAGGTACACCAACCGCTGTGCAGTTGTCGGGAATTTCATTCAGAACAACTGCATTTGCGGCAATTTTAACATTGTTGCCTACTTTGAAAGGACCAAGAACTTTCGCCCCCGCTCCGACAAGTACATTGTGTCCGAGAGTGGGGTGACGTTTTCCCTTGTCCTTGCCTGTACCTCCGAGAGTAACTCCCTGATATAACAGACAGTTATCACCTATTACAGCAGTTTCACCTATAACAACACCCATTCCGTGGTCAATAAAAAGTCCCCTGCCGATTTCTGCACCTGGGTGAATTTCAATTCCTGTTTTTCTTCTCGCACGCTGTGAAATCATTCGTGCCACAGTAAACATTTTTTTCTTATAGAACCAGTGTGCTATGCGATAACTTCTCACTGCGGTAAGGCTTGGATAAGTCATCAGTATTTCAAAGGTACTGCGTGCCGCAGGGTCACGCTCCTTTATAAGCCGAATATCTCTCCGTATATATCTTAACAAGTCTTTTCCTCCTTATTAAAAAATCAACCCCCGAAGGCATGAGAATTCACCTCCGAAGGCGTATATAACGCGGTTCCACTCCGATTTATAGCTTTATCCCGTAACGAAGGAAACGCTGCGGAATACTCTTATTTCCTCCGCAGAGCTGACAGCCGCACTTCACTTTTTCCGTCTGCATCGTCACACCGCCCCGATACTCTCTGAAAAACTGCAAAAAAATTACTCTGACTGCTACGCTTTTAAAAAATATTGTCTATACTATTATATACCATAGCTCATGATTTTGTCAAGACTTATATTTTTCTTAAAAAACATGATAATCTGTCAAAAATCATATGAAAACAATAAATTTACAAAAACACCCTTTTAATATAGATTTTTATATAACAGCGTGTTATTCTTGACAGTATACGCCAATTATGATATAATAAGACAAAATATACTTCATTATATTTTTTAAGAAAGGAAAAAATAATGAACAAAAGTATTGATACAGAAAAAATAATGTCTGAAATCAGACTTGAAATAAAAAAGAAGAATATAGATGCAGATATTCTTAGTTTTGAAGATATTCCGTATAAAAAACCCGCAGGAGTTTCATTTTCCGGAAATCCCGACAAAGCCGTTGATTATCTCTGTTCACGTTCCTATGTACAGTCTTATCATCAGATTGACGGAAATCCTGTCATCGTCTTTATAAAAAAGTCTGTCAGAAAAATAATTAAATTCCATACCGAACCGATAGTATCAGAACAGAATAATTTCAACGCTTCTGCCGTTACAGCATTAACTTCACTGCGGAACACTCAGAAACAGCTTATAAAACGTATTGAAAAGCTGGAAAAGGAAAATGCCGAACTTAAAAACAAACTTTACGGAGAAACAGAATGAGGGTTATACAGATTCTGCCTACAATTTCATACGGCGACGCAGTGAGTAACGACGCACTTTCACTTGACGGCGTTATCTGCGAAATGGGTATTAAAACAGGAATATACGCCGAAATAATCGGAAAAAATCTTCCGAAAGATAGAGTACGGAAAGTCGGAAAACTTAAAAATCTGAAAAAAGAAGATGTAATTATTTATCATATGTCAACAGGCAGTGAACTTAATTTCAGCCTTGATAAATATAAGTGCCGTAAAATGATGATTTACCACAATATAACACCTCCCGAGTTTTTCCGCCCGTACAGTCACGAGGCTTACGCTCTTACACAATATGGATATGAGGGACTTGATTTTCTGCGTGACCATGTTGAATACTGTCTTGCCGATTCGGAATATAACAAGTCCGAACTTCTTAAACACGGCTATAAATGCCCTGTTGACGTAAGACCCGTGCTTATACCGTTTAATGACTACAGGCAGTCACCCGACCTTGAAACAATAAAAAAATACAACGACGGCAGAACAAATATTATATTTGTCGGCAGAATCGCACCAAACAAAAAACAGGAAAATATTATAAAATCTTTTTACTTCTATAAAAAAATAAATCCAGAATCAAGACTTATTCTTGTCGGTTCTTATGCAGGTATGGAAAACTATCACGAACGTCTTGAAAACTATGTCAAGGCTCTCGGTCTGAGTGATGTTATATTTACAGGTCATGTTAAATTCAGTGAAATTCTTTCATATTACCGCATTGCAGACGTTTTTCTGTGCATGAGCGAACATGAGGGATTCTGTGTTCCTCTTACGGAAGCAATGTTTTTCAATGTTCCCATAATTGCCCTTGATGCAGGTGCAGTTGGCGGAACTCTCGGCGGAAGCGGTGTTCTCCTCCCCGACAACAACCCTGTATTTACTTCAGAAATGATTGAATATACAGTAAAAAACAGTGATTTCCGCAGACATATAATATCAGGACAGAAAAAAAGACTTGCTGATTTTTCATACGAAAAAACAGGCAGACTTTTCCGCACACAACTTAAAAAATTTATAGACAGCAGGTAATATATATGAAAAAAATCGGCTTTGTTACTTCATGGTACGGTGACGATATTTCGGGAGGTGCAGAGGCAATGCTTCGTGACCTTACGGAAAATCTTCACAGAAAAAATATTCCCGTTGAAATTCTTACAACGTGCGTTAAAGATTTCAGGTCAGACTGGAATAAAAATTATTACCGTGAAGGAACTTCAATAAATAAAAACGGTATAGCCGTAAGACGTTTTAAGGTAAGAAAAAGAAATACAGACGCTTTCAATGCGGTAAACATGAAATTCATGAAAAATATTCCTGTCACAGCAGAAGAAGAAAAAATCTTCCTGCGTGAAATGGTGAACAGTACTGCACTTTACCGCTATATGAAAGAAAATTCCGACGGCTATTCACTTTTTGTCTTTATTCCGTATATGTTCGGTACAACTTACTGGGGAATGAAACTTTTCCCCGAAAAATCAATACTTATTCCATGTCTGCATGATGAGCCTTACGCTTATATGAAACATTTCGGAAAACTTTTTCCGCAGTCCGCAGGAATGATATTCAATTCAGAACCCGAAAAACAGCTTGCCGAAAAAATCTATAATCTGCATAATACAAAAACCCTTACGGCAGGTATCGGTATGAATACGGATATTACGGCAAATCCCGAAAATTTCCGAAGAAAATACCAAATAACCCAACCCTTTATACTATATGCAGGTCGCAGGGACAAGGGAAAAAACATTGACACACTGATTAAATACCACTCCGAATATATCAGACGAAATAATATAAATATCCGCCTTGTAATTATCGGCGGAGGAGAAACTATACATGGCAGAAATATTACCGATTTGGGATATATTTCCCGACATGACAAATATAATGCAATGAGTGCGTGTGAATTTCTTTGTCAGCCGTCACTGAATGAGAGTTTTTCACTTGTAATAATGGAAAACTGGCTGTGTAAAAGACCTGTTCTTGTCCATGAGGGGTGCGAAGTCACAAAGAATTTTGTTACACAGTCTGACGGCGGACTTTATTTCAGTGATTATTTTGAATTTGAAGCCTGTACTGACTATCTGCTTAAAAACAAAAAAATTTCCGCTGTTATGGGACTGAACGGCATGGAATATGTAAAATCAAATTTTACGCATGATATTGTTACACGGAAATATATAAATTTTTTTAAGGAAATATCAAATAATAATTAAGGAGCATTCTTTTTATGAACGTTAAAGAATCACTTCTCGAAACTTTCGCAGAATCAAACGGCGAATACATTTCAGGTGCATTGCTTGCCGAAAAGCTCGGTGTGAGCAGAAACGCCGTATGGAAAGCGGTCAAATCCCTTGAAACAGAGGGTTATTCAATAGAAGCGGTGACTTCACGTGGTTACAGGCTTACAGCAGAAAACAATCATCTTTCAGACAAGCTTATAAATGCTTTTCTGAAAACCGAACATATCGGAAAAAATATAACTGTACTGGACGAAACCGATTCCACAAATAATTTTGCAAAAGAACTTGCCTCATCGGGAGCGGAACACGGCACGGTTGTTGTTGCCGATATGCAGACAAGCGGAAAAGGTCGTCTGGGCAGGAATTTTGTTTCACCAAAGGGAAAAGGGCTTTATATGAGTGTTATAATACGCCCTGATTTCAGTATAGAAACAGCTTCACTCATAACTTCGGCTGCTGCCTGTGCCACAGCCTGTGCAGTAGAAAAACTATGCAGACATGATGTAAAGATAAAATGGGTGAACGACCTTTACATGAACGGAAGAAAAATGTGCGGTATACTTACAGAAGCGTCATGCGGTCTTGAAATTAAATCCCTTGACTATGCGGTTATAGGCATAGGTATAAACGTGAGAAGTGCGGAGGGAAGTTTCAGCAGGGAATTAAGAGTTTCAGCCACTTCAATAGAGGACGAAACAGGTCTTAAAATCGACAGAAACCGACTTTGTGCAGAAGTAATAAACAGTCTTGAAACTTACCTTTCGGAAATGGAAAATCATAATTATATCCGTGAATACAGAAACAGGGAACTTCTTACGGGAAATACCATAACAGCCAACGTGAATGGCAGTACTATAATAGCGTTTGCAGAGGGAATTGACGACAATGCAAATCTTATTATAAAACTTCCCGACGGAACTATAAAACATCTTAATTCGGGAGAGGCTAACCTCTGCCGTGTGATAGAATAAAAAAATTTTTATATTCGCAAAAAAGGACGGTTTTCCCGTCCTTTTTCGGTTATAATATAAACAGCGGTTATTTATATGAAAAATAATTTCGTACTGCTAATGCGACAGAAAAAACAGACGGAATAATTACAGGCATTATTCTTGTTCTGTACATATCGCTTACAGGCGTTAAAGTGAAATTGTCCCTCCAGCCGTTACGGTCAGCATGGTTCACAAGTCTACAAAGCATTATCATACATAAAATAAAGCCTGTACATGATAATATAACCGAAATCAGATTTAAAACTTTTTTGCGGAACAGACTCAGCACTGTCCCCGAAACCATAAGTATTCCCGATATAATAAAGAAAATGCCTGTCTGCATAATATTCTGCCCGTAGCTTTCACGATTAAAGACAAGTCCCGCTCCTGTCATTACTACCATAAAAAAAGACCATATCAGAGCAGATATGACAAGCAGAATCTTTAAAATAATTACTCTATAATTTTCACGTTTTTTTGATTTTTCTGACATTTTTGGAAACTCCTTGTAAATATGCAGGGATTAGCATTAAAATCTGCGGATAATTCTCATTTATAAAACCGCAGGTGCGAGATATAATAAATATATTCTCAGTCCGAGAATAAAAGAAAGGAAAAACAGAATGCAACTCAAAAGAAAAATCATTAAAAGTACTGCTGTTTTATTATCTGTGGGTATGCTGGGTTTATTCGGAACTGCGGGATATTATTCCGTTCACCTTCCGTCGTCACTCACGAGAGAAACAGGCGGTGAAATAAAAATAGCCGAATATCCTGAAATATCCTGCTGTAATTATCCGACGGGAATTATTCCTGCTTCAAAAAACGTTTCAGAGACAAGCACAGCAACTCTTTCACTTTTCGGTGCAATTCCTGTAAAAAATATTGAAATCCACGAGGCAGAAGCTCCGACCCTTGTTGTCGGGGGAAATCCTTTCGGAATAAAACTTCTCATGGACGGCGTTATGGTGACGGAACTGGGAGAAATTGAAACGGAAAACGGTGAAAAAATCTGTCCTGCAAAAAATGCGGGAATAGAAGTCGGGGACGTTATAAAATCCGCCGACGGAAAAAACATAACCTCAAACAACGAATTACAGAAAACTATAAGCGAAAGCGACGGCAAAAAAATAAAGCTGATTATAAACCGTCAGGATAAAGATTTTCCCGTATTCTTAAAACCCGAATACGACGAATCTTCAGGAAGCTGGCGTGGTGGTATGTGGGTGCGTGACAGCATAGCAGGTATAGGCACAATGACTTTCTTCAATAAGACAACAGGAGAATTTGCAGGTCTGGGTCACCCTGTCTGCGATTCCGATACAGGCGAACTCGTTCCAATTTACAGCGGTGAAGCCGTTCCGGTGGAAATAACCGACACGAAAAAAGGTTCAAAGGGTATTCCCGGAGAACTTCACGGGCAGTTTATGTACGGCGGAAGTTTCGGTATATTAAACCGGAACAATTCATGCGGTGTATACGGTCTGCTTTCGGAATCTGCTGTGCAGTCTCTTTCCGTAAACTGTGAACAGTATAAAATGGGCTACAGACAAGATGTCAAAACAGGAGAAGCCGAAATTTTAACAACCGTTTCGGGTGATACTCCGCAGAAATACAAAGTGGAAATAGAAAAAATAGACTATAACAGTGCCGAAAGTACCAAAAATATGGTAATACGCATAACCGACAAGGAACTTTTAGAACTCACAGGGGGAATTGTGCAGGGAATGAGCGGAAGTCCGATTATTCAGAACGGTAAGCTTATAGGGGCGGTTACTCACGTTTTTGTTTCTGACCCTACTAAAGGATATGCAATTTTTGCCGAAAATATGGCGGAATACCTTAAAGGATAATTTTTTGTCCACAAAAAACAAAAGCGGGCGTTACAGCAGCGTAACGCCCAAAAATACGGGATTGATTATCTGTTTTCTTCGCTGAATCCACTGTCAACGAGGTCGATAAGAGCGTCAACTGCTGCTCTTTCGTCTGCACCGTCTGCGATAACCTTTACATTAGTACCGCCTACAATGCCGAGTGAAAGAATACCAAGTAAGCTCTTGGCATTTACTCTGCGCTCTTCCTTCTCAATCCAGATAGATGACTTGAATTCGTTAGCCTTCTGAATGAAGAAGGTAGCCGGTCTTGCGTGAAGTCCAACCTGATTCTTGACCATTACTTCTCTGACAAACATATACAACTCTCCTATTCTCTATATTGTACTCTCTCTCAGAGTACCATACGCAAATATATTTCAATTGCTGATATTAATTATACATTCAAAAATCCGCATAGTCAACGGATTTTTTTTTTAAAACGGTCACTTTTCATTAAATTCTACATTTAGTTTAAATGTGAGAGTTATTTTTTCGGTTTGCTTGTTGATATTCACCACAAAAAGATTTAACATAAATTGTTGAACTCCAACAATTTTCCACACCGTATTATGTGAAATATTTCTAAACGGAATTTAATTTTAATACTATACTTATTGTTTACTGTTATTGTAAATATCAAGCAAATCCGGACGGCGTTCCGCAGTGATTTCCAGACTTTTCTCAAGTCTCCACTTTTCTATATTTTTATGGTGACCCGATAACAGCACCGACGGAACACTTTCACCCTCCCATACTTCAGGGCGTGTATACTGCGGATATTCAAGCAGACCGCTGTAAATACTCTCATCTTTGAAACATATTTCGTCTGAAAGTACACCATCACACATTCTTGCAACAGCATCAACAACGGTCATTGCAGGAATTTCACCGCCTGTAAGCACATAGTCGCCTATTGAAATTTCTTCGTCAACAATTTTGTCAAGCACCCTTTGGTCAACACCTTCATAGTGACCGCATATTATAAAAATATTATCCATCTTTGAAAGTTCAACCGCTTTCTGCTGATTAAAAATCTTTCCTTTCGGCGACATATATATTGTATGCGGTTTACCGCCGATTTCGTTACATACCGCTTTGTAGCAGTTATAAATAGGCTCGCACTGCATTACCATTCCCATTCCTCCGCCATATGGGGTATCGTCAACACGACGGTGCTTGTCCTGTGTGTAGTCCCTTATCTGACGGCAGTGAACTTCTATTTTTCCCGCTCTCCTTGCACGTCCCACAATACTCTCACCAAGTACCGCTTCACACATCTCGGGAAAAAGTGTAGCTATTTCTATTCTCATTTATTCCTCCGTAATTCTGACTGTTGTAATTATTTGACGTGCTGTTTCGGGATTTTCTGCCCGTACAAGCACACTGTATTCAGTATTATAGTTTCCTTTGGGATATATATTGACAACATATTCTGTATCATTTCGGGAGGTTTCATATTCATATATAAAACCTTCTGCATCATTGCTTTCAAAGCTGTAAACATGACTGCATTTATCCTGTCCTGCAAGAAGTTCCTTAGAAACAGCAAGACGGAGGAAAGTTTCAGCAATTCCTTTGTTCCTCATATTGAAATCATTTGAATTTAGTCTTAAATTGAATTTCTGCAATTCATACAGCGACTGTGGAACATCCTCATTCAAATAACTACAAAGAGGTTCAAGCTCGTCATAACTCAACTCAGGAGCATCGTATTCAGAAACGTCAAACGGTTCATAGAACATAACAACAGCATTATAATTTTTTTCCTCTCCGCATACATAAAGTTCCACAGAAGAATCAGGATTTTTTCTGTACATATCCGAAGGAGCTTCAAGAGTTATTCCGCATGATGTGATTTTTTTAAAATCTTTCGGAATGTCTCCTGTAAAGTCAAATTTTTCAACTGTTCTGTTTATTGTCGGACATTCTCTTTTCATCTGAAAATATAACGGCAGTGCAGGAAAGAAAACTGCAATGATTACTCCCAAAACCAGAACAACTGTAAAAATAGATATAATAATTATTTTTGATTTTTTCATTCAAAAAGTCCTTCTAAAGCCCTTATAGTCATTGAGTTTGCATCAATATCAGTTGAAATAACAACATCTGCAATTGCCGGCACAAGATACTCCCTGCCGTTTCCCTCAATGACATAAACATCATTTGCACCCGTCTGCATAACATCAGTGATTTTTCCGTAGACAAAACCCGTGTCAGCGTCTTTTACTTCAATGCCGATTAAATCCTGTATAAAATATGTGTTGTCATCAAGTTCAAGGTCGTCACGGTGCATATACAAAAGCTTATTACGGAGTTTCTCCGCCTGCTCGGGAGTATCAATGCCCTCAAGTTTGGCGATTACCATATTTTTCGCAACCCTTGAACGTTCTATTATAATTTCCGTCTTGTCCTTTCCGATAAAAAGTCTTTCAAACTCGCAAAGAAGCTCGGGAACGTCCGTATAGGGCATTATTTTGACCTCTCCCCTGATACCATGCGTATTTACAATTTTTCCTGCTTCAAGATATTCCTTTTTCATATTACCACCTCTTAATAATTTGTTACTTCGTCTACATGAGACGTTTTGATATTTTTATCAGCATTACAGAATTGTTTCAGGTAATCAGTTACATACTTAACCTGACTGTCGTCCATTATATCAGGAAAATTTTTAAAAATTTCTGATACTTTAAAAAACATTTTATCACGCTTAAATACATACACATCAGAATTTACATTTATCTTTTTCAATTCACACCGTTCGGAGAAAACTATCAGTGAAAAACACGGAATCCCCCTTAGATGCTGATGTATTGTATGGATATGCCCCTGATTCTGTTTTATTGGATTATAAAGTTTCCACTTATCCATGTAATCACAAACAGTCCAGTATTTGTCATTTTCACTTCCATAAATCCAACCAGAATAATTTTTACTTTCTATCACAAAAATTCCTTTTCGAGTTATAAATAAAATGTCAATTTCAGATGTTTTCCCATTATTATAAGGAATATAAAGATTATTAAGAATATCTCCATTATAACCTTTTACTTTTAATAATTCCAATTCAAATACTGTCAGCTTTTCTCCATAAGCACCTATATCTTCAGACTTATCTGAATAAAGGTCATAAAAATCACATTCCTCTATTTCTCTTAATCTAATAAAGTGTTCCCTTTCCAATAAAAATTTTATTTTATCATTATCAAAAATATATGATGATAATCTAACTTTATTATAAATTTCTTTTAATTATTCATCAGTTTTATAA
>CAMWVV010000013.1 GCA_947177755.1 uncultured Ruminococcus sp.
CACAAATACAATTCTGCTTCTGGAGGAAATAAGATTCTGCTGAATAAGAACCTCAATACCCTGCTGCTCATAAGTCGGAAATCCGCATGATTGTACACAACGTCCGCACCCATGACTTTCATGAATTTATAAAAACTTTCAGCCGTGAATTTCTTGAAAAAAGTATCAGTTTTTCTTGCACTTCTTACACCGTAGACAACCTGATTCCCCTCGTAATATTTTTTTACCATAGCGTCAATGGTGTTTATATCGTCCTGTAAATCAGCGTCCATTGTTATTGCCATGTCGCATATATCTTTTACGGACATAAGCCCGGCAAGCACGGCATTCTGATGACCGCTGTTGTGTGCGAGATTTATTCCCGAAAAAAACTGTGGCTGTTCCCTGTGAAGTTCCTGAATAACAGACCATGTATTGTCCTCTGAACCGTCATTCACAAATACAATTCTGCTTCTGGAGGAAATAAGATTCTGCTGAATAAGAACCTCATATTTTGCTTTTAACTGCTTTGACGTTTCATGCAGGACTTCCTGTTCATTGTAGCATGGAACAACCATATATAAAGTTTTCGGAATACTCATTCTATTAACTTCCTTCTTCTCACTGATTATATTTTTTCTTTATTATAGCATATCATGCCTGAAACGTCAATAATTCATTGAAATTTTCGTTTTCCTCTCACATGGTGACATTTTTTATAAAAAAATTCTGTTATTTTTGTTTGACAAATTATAAAATAACTCTTGACAAAACAGAAATTTTATGATATTATATTAATCGGAGCATACATCTGCTCTGTTATTTCAGAAATGAAATTCCGGAATATAGATGTGCGGGCCCTGTGCAACAAGACCCCGTGAACCATGTCAGGCGGGAGACCGAGCAGCATTAAGCGGATTGTTTTGTGTGCCGCAGCAAGCCTGCACATCTATGTGCCGGAATTTTTTCTTGTAAACTTTTCCCCATGAATACAAAGAAAGGAATCAGACTGATGTATAAGGCTCTTTACCGCAAGTGGCGACCCATGACTTTTGATGATGTTATATCACAGCAGCATATAACCGATACCCTTAAAAATCAGATTACAGGCGGAAAAACCGCCCATGCATATCTTTTCACGGGTTCAAGGGGAACTGGCAAGACAACCTGTGCCAGAATACTTGCAAAAGCTGTAAGCTGCCGCAACATGAAAAATGGTAATCCGTGCCTTGAATGTGATATATGCCATGATGCCGACAACGGCTCTCTTACCGACATAGTTGAAATAGACGCTGCCTCAAACAACGGCGTTGACGATATACGTGATTTGCGTGATGCCGCTGTTTACACTCCCGAAAGAAGTGCATACAAAATATACATCATAGACGAAGTGCATATGCTTTCAACAAGTGCATTCAATGCCCTGCTGAAAATTATGGAAGAACCGCCTCCGTATGTCATGTTTATTCTTGCAACGACTGAAATCCACAAAGTCCCTGCAACTATCGCATCACGCTGTCAGAGGTATGACTTCCGCCGTATACGTCCGAAAGACATAGCTTCACGGCTTGAATATATAGCAGGACAGGAAAAACTTTCACTGACAAAAGACGGTGCGGAACTTATTGCAAAGCTTGCTGACGGCGGTATGCGTGACGCTGTTTCACTTCTTGACCAGTGTTCAGTATGTTCCGAAGTAATAAACGCCGAAACGGTTTCAAATGCGGCAGGCATTGCAGGGCGTGACTATCTCTATGAAATTCTTGACGCAATATCTGTTTCCGATACCGCAAAAGCTCTCTCAGTGACGGGAAATCTTTACGATATGTCAAAAGACCTTACAAGGCTTTGTGAAGAGCTTATAACTCAGCTCAGAAACATTATGCTTATTCAGGTTTCACCACAGACCGCAGGTAATCTTATAGTATGTATGCCTGAAGAACTTGAAAAGCTGAACGACCTTGCAAAGAAAACTAATCTTGAAAAAATTATGGACAGTCTTTCAGTTTTGCAGAAATGCCGTGAAAATATGTCAAAGGTCATGAACAGGCGTGTAGAATTTGAAATGACGCTTATAAAACTCTGCGGAAATAAAAATAATACTGCACAGGCTATTGACAATTCTGAAATTTATGATAAAATAAAACAGTTGGAGAACAAAATAAATTCTGTTTCCGTTGGAAATTATTCTGCTCCCAAACAGATAGCACAGCCCGAAATTCTTACTGCCAACAGTCCTGCACGTGATACTGAACCTGTTCCGAATATAGACATAGGAAAAGTTAAAAATGATGACATGATTCCATGTTCACGGTGGGACGAAATCGTTGAAGAACTAAAAAAAGTCAAACCTGACCTTGCGGCTGCACTCGACGGCTCTTATGCCCTTACTGCTGGAAATGTGATTTTCATTACTGCCGTAAACCGCTTTTTTATACAGATGTTCAAGAAAAACAAGGACTATGCCGTATCACTCGGCGACACGATAAATAAAGTTCTCGGACAGCGTTATGTTATAAAGGCACGCTGTACAACAAGTATTGAGGAACAGAAAAGTATGGCTGAACAGCTTATCCAGAAAGCAAAAGACAACAGCATTGAAACAGCTGTTGATAACAATCAATAAAACTTATCTAAAGGAGATTTTAAAATGAAAGCAAGAATCCCAAGAAATGCGGGCGGTAACGCTCAGAACATGAACCAGATGATTAAACAGGCTCAGAAAATGCAGGATCAGATTACAGAACTTCAGGAAGATATTGAAGAAAGAGAATTTTCTGCTACAGCAGGCGGTGGTGCTGTTGAAGTTGTTATCACGGGAAAGAAGACTATCAAGTCACTCAGTATCAAGCCCGAAGTGGTTGACCCCGAAGATATAGATATGCTTCAGGATTTAATCATAAGTGCGGTAAACGAGGCTATCAACAATGTGGAATCCACTACAGAAGCCGAAATGAGCAAGATTACCGGTGGTGTTTCAATCCCAGGGCTTTTCTAAATGGCAGACCATAATGCACTCCCCCTTATCGTTCTCGCTGAAAAATTTGCTTCCCTCCCCGGTATCGGCATGAAAACCGCCCAGCGACTTGCCTATTATGTGATGTCTATGGAGGACAACGCAGTTGAGGAGTTCGCAAAGGCTCTTACAGACGCTAAAAGAAACGTTCACAGCTGTAAATGCTGTCAAAATCTCACTGAAAGGGAAATCTGTCCGATATGTTCGGCAGAGGAGCGGGACAAGGGTATTATATGTGTTGTCGAAACTCCGAAGGACGTTACAGCGTTTGAACGTACAAGGGAATACAACGGCGTTTATCATGTTCTGCATGGACTGATTTCGCCTATGGATAACGTTACTCCCGACAGAATCCGTGTGAAAGAACTGCTGACACGTATTTCACAGGGAAATATAAAAGAGGTAATAATGGCGACTAATCCCACAGTTGAGGGCGACGCAACCGCAATGTACATCGCAGGACTTTTAAAACCGCTCGGCATAAAAGTCACACGTCTTGCGTTCGGACTTCCCGTCGGCGGAATACTTGAGTATGCGGACGAAGTAACACTTTACAAGGCACTTGAAAACAGAAACGATATGTAACATCAAAAGGACGGTTTTAAAACCGTCCTTTTTTTAATTTGCATAAACCTGCTGATATATTTTTATTCCGTTTTCCATGATATTTCTGATTATGTCAGAATTTTCCGAATACTGTTTTTCTGCAAATTCCGACAAATTTTTATCAGATAACAGATTACCGTTTTTGTCGATTCTGATATAATAATCTTCCCCGTCCGACTTGTCTGTAACTGTCAGTGAGTACATATCTTCGGAAATTCTTACATTAATATCACACACATCTGTCTCATAACGGCAGTCAAGATGTTTTGCATGAAAATCCGTTGAAAAATCCCAGAAAGACGGCATTTCCTGATGTGGCAATTCATAGGAAACACCGTCATCACCGTTCATTATATAGTATCGTTCATCTGATTCGGCAAATCCCAAAGACAAAACCGAATCATTGAAATACCTTTCAAGTTTGTCTTTTCTGATATGCCATATTACATTCTCAACAGTAAGAAACAGTATCGCACCAACTATAATTATACTTATGATAATAAATACAGTCCGTCGGATTTTATTCCATTTCAGACCCATTGCAGTTTTTTCGGAAATATCATTCACCATTTCTTCGTCCTCCTTTAAAAGTTTGTCAAGGGAAATTTCAAACCTGTCACTTATTTTTACAATCGTATTCAAATCAGGATAGCTTTTTTCACATTCCCAGTTTGATACGGTCTGACGTGTCACAAAGAATATTTTTGCAAATTCCTCCTGTGACATATTGTTTTCTGACCTTATCTGCCGTATTGATTTGCCTATATTCACCAGTATCACCTCCATAGGTTTATTATAAATATACCCTTCCGAAAAGTAAAGCAAGAGGACCTTGCATTAAAGTTTTCAGACCGCAAAGAATCTTTGACATACAGTATACAGCCAAAAAAAGACCAAGTTTATATAAACTCGATCTTTTATGATAATATCAGTTCTTTCGCTTGATTGTACGCTTCACAATTCCTTTCAGACGTTCACAGGTGTCCTGCGGAAATTCAGTCACGAACTTCACAGCATGGTCGTGAGCTTCTTCAGGCGGAAGTTTAAGAAAGTTATGAAAAAACATATATACTTCGTGAAAATTTGAAAATATCTCATTTACGGCTTTTTCACCCTCCGCAGTAAGCACAACGCTGTTGCAGAAATCTTCATACACAAGACCGCAGTTTGCAAGACAGCGGAGCATTTTGCTTACACTCGGACGTGATACGCCTAAATGACGTGAAATGCTTACACAACGGACGTATTCGTCAACGTCGGAAAGTTCCTTTATAGCAATAAGATATTTTATGTGTCCTGCACAGTGTTTCATGAGAAACCTCCTTTATTTGTCCGAATCAATAAGATGCCAATAACCTTTAAGGTAGACACCTCCCGAAATAACTGTAAGTGCCGTTGAAATCCATATCATAGCAGGAATTACAATATTGTCAACCGCATCTTTAAGTCCGATACTTATGCCGAAATCAAAATCATAGCACACACTCAGCCATACCAGTGCCACAACTATCGAAACCATTGTAAAAGCTGTTTTTAATTTTCCCCACATTCCTGCGGCTACTACTATACCGCTGTCAGCGGCAAGAAGTCTAAGTCCCGAAACCATAAATTCCCTTGCACTTATTATAATAAGAGGTACTGCACCCATGTTTATTTCCGGCAGTTCCACGAAAACCGTAAGTGCTGCAATCACAAGAACCTTATCGGCGAGAGGGTCGAGAAATTTTCCGAAATTGGTTACAAGATTATGTTTTCTTGCAATCTTTCCGTCAAGAGCGTCTGTAATTGAAGCAGCCGCAAAAACAACAAGGGCTATCAGAAAATGAAACGGCAGTTTCCAGTAAACAAACAGCAGGAAAAACGGAATGAGACAAACTCTGAGTAAAGTAAGCTTGTTTGGCAGATTCATTCAGCTATCACCTCTCCGATTAAATCATAATCAAGTGTATCTGTAATTTTTATTTTAATGTATTCGCCGACTGAAAGCGGTTTTTCGGAAGTAAAGAAAACTTTTCCGTCTATATCGGGGGCATCAAGCTGAGTACGTCCGAACCAGCATTCACCGAATCTGTCAAATCCCTCAACGACTGTTTCAAGTTCCTTTCCTAAAAGTCTTACATTATTTTCGGCACTTATCAACATCTGCTGTTCCATAATAATATCTGCACGGTGACGTTTTATTTCGTCGTCAATCTGTCCGTCAAATGCAACTGCTTTTGTTCCCTCTTCCTGAGAGTACGCAAAACAACCCAGTCTGTCAAATCTTACTCTGTTGACAAATTCGGAAAGTTCCGTGAACTGTTCTTCCGTTTCATTCGGAAAACCTGTAATAAGAGTTGTACGCAGGATAATATCCGGAACTTTTTCCCTTATATGTGCAAAAAGATTTTCAAGCTTTTCAGTATCTCCCCAGCGGTTCATACGGTCGAGAATTTCACCGTTGCAGTGCTGTATGGGAATTTCAAGATACCTGACAAGCTTTTCTTCACTCGCAATTGTTTCAAGAAGTTCGTCGGTAATTCTTTCGGGATAACAGTAAAGAGTACGAATCCAGTGAATACCGTCTATTTTACAAAGACGGCGGAGAAGTTCGGGAAGCTTTGATTCTCCATACAAATCTTCACCATAGCGTGAAGTGTCCTGTGCGATAACAATAATTTCCGTTACACCGTTCTTTGCAAGCCATTCAGCCTCTTTTATAACGTCCTCCATAGGAACACTGCGGAATTTTCCTCTTATCTGCGGAATTGCACAATAAGTACAGCAGTTTGAACAGCCCTCGGCAACTTTGAGATAAGCGAAAAACGGCAGTGTTGAAATAATTCTTTCTCCTGTAAGTTCAGCGTCAAGCTTAGGTGCAAAATTTATATATCTTTCGTCTTTTAAAACATGGTCAAGCACATCAACTATGTCCTTGTTGTTTCCGATACCTATAACAGCGTCTGCTTCGGGAAAAAGTTCAGCCGTTTCTTCCTTATATCGTTCCGAAAGACAGCCTGTAACAACAATTTTTTTAATCGTTCCCTCTTCTTTCAGCTTTGCGAGTTCAAGAATAGTTTCAATAGCCTCCTCCTTTGCAGACTGTATAAAACCACAGGTATTCACAACAGCAACGTCCGCAAGCCCAGGCTCTGTTACAAGCTTATAACCATGACTTTTTAATTTGTAAAGCATTCTCTCGGAGTCAACAAGATTCTTTGAACAGCCGAGCGACACCATTCCGACTTTTATCGGCATATATTAATCCTCCCTGTCGTCAAAATATTTCATCACCGCACGGTTTATTTCGTCAAAACCATATCCGTACCGCACAAGAGAACTCTTGACTTTTTCTATTGATTTTCTGTCATTCCTGTCTGTAAGCAGACGGGTATATTTTGTTTCAATAAGATTAGTAAGATTTTCACTGAAACTTTCCTCATAAGGCTGAAGAATGTCCTCCACAAGATATTCATCTATACCTTTCATAATAATTTCATGTTTTGCACGGCGGAAACCGTATTTTCTCGCCTCAACGTACCTCACCGCAAGCTTTTCCGCATAACGTTCGTCATCAATTATACCCGCACTTTCAAGCTTCTTCACAACCGCACTGCATAAACTTTCATTTTTGTACGTCTTTACAAGCTTTTCAAGCATTTCTCTGGCAGAATAGTCACGGTAGTCCAGACAATACAAGGCATACTGATATGCACGTCTGAAATTTGACGCATATATGATTTTTTTAAGTTCACTGCGTTCAATTTCCATACCCTCGTGAATATCAAAATCAGCTATAATGTCGGCATGGAGATAGATTTTTCTTGTACTGTCTATCTCCGCCTCATAGGTAGTACCCTTATAAATTTTAACAGAAGTTATTTTCATTATTCCTCAGCAGGTGTGAACTCCTCAAAATCCTCGTCAATATCAACAAGAATATCATCGTTGTCTGTTTCAGGCTCGGAAACCGTATCCGCTTTTTTCGGCTGATTCTTTGCAGAATTATTATTCAGCATTTCTTCTCTGCGTGCAAGAATCTGCTCCTCGATTTCTTTCATAAGAGCCTCGTCGTTTTTAAGAAGTTCCTTTACATTGTCACGTCCCTGACCAAGTTTCTGGTCTTTATAGCTGAACCACGAACCGCCTTTTTTAATAACCTCAAGTTCAACAGCCATATCAAGCACTTCACCCGTCCTTGAAATTCCCTGACCGTACATCATATCAAAAGTTGCCTCCTTGAAAGGCGGTGCAACTTTGTTCTTTACAACCTTACAGCGTGTTGACGCACCGATAATTTCGCCGTTAGCCTTGATAACTTCACCTTTTCTAACCTCAATACGTACAGAAGCATAGAATTTCAATGCACGTCCGCCAGGGGTCGTTTCGGGGTTACCGTACATAACACCTATTTTTTCACGAATCTGATTGATAAAGATTGCCACACAGTTCGATTTTGAAATTGCACCTGTCAGCTTTCTCATTGCCTGTGACATAAGGCGTGCAAGCTGTCCCACGTGTAAATCTCCCATATCGCCGTCAATTTCCGCACGGGTAGTCATAGCGGCTATAGAGTCTATAACAATTACATCAATAGCACCTGAACGTATAAGAGCTTCTGCAATTTCAAGTGCCTGCTCACCGCTGTCGGGCTGTGATACAAGAAGGTCGTCGGTGTTTACGCCGAGAGCCTTTGCATAAACAGGGTCGAGGGCGTGTTCAACATCAATAAAAGCAGCTTCACCGCCCATTTTCTGAGCCTGTGAAATAACTGAAAGTGCAACCGTAGTTTTACCCGAACTTTCAGGACCGTAAATTTCAACAATACGACCTTTCGGAACTCCGCCTATACCCAAAGCCATATCAAGCGTCATAGAGCCTGTCGGAATGGCATCAACGTCAAGGGTTTTTGTCTGTCCCAGACGCATTACAGCACCTGCACCATATTTCTTCTCAATCATCTTCAATGCACCTTCAAGTGCTGTTTTTCTGTCCTCTCTCGTTGTAACACGTACAACGGAAGCCTTTTTTGCAAGTTCCTTTTTAGCCATTATAATTCCTCCTGTTTCCGAGCCGTAACTGTTCTTATAATATTCTGAGTATCACGGCTGAATGTTATATTATAAAAATTATTTTTACCTAAAATTTTTCCCACATCATCATGCTGTCCGTCACCAAATTCATAAGCAATCCAGCCATTGTTTTTAAGGGATTTTCTCCATAATAAAGTTATTTTCCTGTAAAAATCAAGACCGTCGTCACCGCCGAAAAGAGCAATTGACGGCTCAAATGTCACTTCTTTTTGCAGAGTGTCCATATCATACTGAGTAAGATAAGGCGGATTGCAGACTATAATGTCAAGCCCTGAAAGACTTAAGGCTGTTTCCTGTTTCAGTACATCAGCATTTATTATATGAATAACGACGTTGTTAAGTTCAGCGTTTTCCTTGATTGTTTCAACCGCCTTTTCCGAAATCTCAACAGCGTATACTTCCGCATCTGGAATCTGTTTTTTAAGCGTAACCGCAATACAACCGCTTCCTGAGCATAAATCGGCTATTTTCGGGGATTTAAGATTATTTTTTCCGCATATTTCAAGAATATTTTCAATAAGCGTTTCAGTATCGGGACGGGGTATCAGAACATTTTCGTTTACCCTGAAAGTATAGCCGTAAAATTCCCACTGTCCCAGAAGATACTGCAAAGGATAGCCATCTGTCCGCCTTTTCACAAGATTAAGAATAATTTCCCTTTTATCGTCGGGGACATTTTCAAGAGGTCTGAAAAGCGGATTTCTTTCATTGAAAATATCCTGAAAAATACACAATGTGTCGAAATATGACGAATCTATGCCGTTTTTATCCATCAGCGAAACACATTCCCTGAAAAGCACATCACGGCTTACCACTTATCTTCCTCCTTATCCTGAGGAATACATGGTTTCATGGCGGCTATTGCAATTTCAATCATACTGTCGTCAGGTTCACGTGTGGTTATTCTCTGCATGGCAAGTCCGGGAGCGGAAAGTATTCTTGTAAAAAGATTATCATGATTTCCCGCAAGTCTTATACACTCATAAGAAATACCGACAATAAGCGGAAGAAGTATAACAGATGCAACTATTCTCTGCCATGTAACCGTAAAAGGTACAAAGCACATGACAAATATTCCCACTATAAGAACAATAAATATAAAGCTTGTTCCGCACCTCTTGTGAAAACGTGTCTGCTTGCGGACGTTCTCAACTGTCAGGGGCAGTTCCGCTTCATGACAGGCGATAGTCTTGTGTTCCGCACCATGATATTCATATTGTCGGCGTATATCTTTCATAAGACTCACCAGAGCCATATATGCCACGAAAATTGCTATTTTTACAATTCCCTCAAGAACCGAGCGGATTATTCTTAATTCCTGAATGCCTTTGAAAAGTCCGACAATCCATTTAGGAAGAAACATAAAAAGTCCGACCGCCATAACCACGCCGAGAAGAGTACCGATATACATAATAATATCGAATATTCCCGAATTTTCTTCCTCCGCCTTTTCCTCTTCGGTGAGCTGTTTTTCGGCGGACTTCATCATGTATTTATAGCCCTTCATCATGGATATAACAAAGCTCACACAGCCCCTTACAAGAGGGGTTTTCTTATACCACGGTGCATTTTTTCCGTTGTTTTCGTCCCATATTTCAAGGTCAACAGAACCGTCGGGCAGTCTGCACGCCATTGCTCCCTTGTTTGGTCCGAGCATCATTATGCCCTCTATAAGAGCCTGTCCGCCTATTTTTGATTTGAATTTTTCACAACACTCTGAATTATTATTTTTTCCCATTTGATTTCTCCTGCTGTATTTTTGCCGGAAGCGTAATTTTCACCGTTGTTCCCTTACCCTCTCCGGCACTTGATATTTCCATAGTTCCCTCATGCATGGCAATAATTTCGTCTGCAACGGCAAGACCTATTCCCGAGCCACGCCTTGTATGATTAGCTTTATAGAATTTTGTCTTTACTTTTGAAAGGTCTGATTCCTTTATACCACAACCCGTATCCGAAACAGTAACTATAACGTTTCCGTCTGATTCCGATGCATTTACAGTTACAGTATCGCCAGCCGACGAATATTTTACCGCATTGTCTATTACATTTATAAAAACCTGTCTTATGCGGTTCTTGTCACCGAAAACAAACGGCAGCATTTCGGGGTCGTTGTATATGATTTTTATATCCTCACGCCGTGCCTTGTCGCTGTAGATAAGAACAGCGTCACCGAGTTCGGCGAGTATATCCATATTAGCTGCCTGAAGCGTAAAGTGACCGCTCTGCATACGTGAAAAATCAAGCAGTTCCTCAACCATCTGTGAAAGACGTTCTGTTTCATTGACTATAACTCCCACTCCCTTTCTGACGGTATCGGGATTTGACTCACTGTCAATCATAAGAGTTTCAGCCCAGCCTTTTATAGCGGTAAGGGGTGTTCTGAGTTCATGAGAAACAGAAGAAATAAATTCGTTCTTCATTGCTTCGGCGTTGGAAAGTTCGTCTGCCATGTGATTTATAGCCATGCACAAATCACCTATTTCGTCATTGCTGCTATTGCTGATACGTACGGAAAAATCACCTATTGCAAACTTCCTTGCTATACCGCTTATCTGCCGTATCGGTTTTACGATAGAACCTGCAAAATAAAGACCCGTAATAACAATTATCAGTATAATTGCAAGGCATACTGCCGTTACTACAACGGCACTTGATTTTATTGTATTGTCGATTTCGGTAAGCGATGTAAGCATACGCACTGAACTGTATTCACTGTTGAATGAAGAAATGGAAACCGAAACGGCAAGAATTTTCTCACCGCTCGGCAGTTTTCCCACATATGAACCTTCACCCGAATCCATAGCCTCCTCATAGTCAGGCATAAGTATATTTTCGTCGGGGGAAAAACCCGAGGAAGTCAGAACAACCCTGCCTTTTGAGTTTATCGCCATGAGTTCTATTTTGTCCTTTTCGTTGAACGTTTCAAGCATATTTCTCATTTCTGCCGAAAAATTTGCCGCACTGTCCTGTGAGTGAACACTGAGAACGCTTGTTACAGCGTTTATTTTTGAAACAAGGTACTGTTTCGCCGAACTGTAGAAATAACTCTGTATAGCATAAATGAATATCAGGTCAAATACAACCATGACAAGTATCACAACACCAAGGTTATTCAGAATCCAGCGTCTTGTTATACTTTTTTTAGCCATTACTGAGTATCATTCCATTTGTAGCCATAGCCCCAGATAGTAATTATATATCTCGGGCTGGAAGGTTCTTCCTCTATCTTCATACGGATTCTTCTTATATTTACATCAACTATCTTATCGTCACCGTAGTAACTTTCTCCCCATATATGATTGAGAATACTTGCACGGTCAAGGGCAGTATTCTTATTGTTCATAAAAAATTCAAGTATCTGATACTCAACCTGTGTCAATTCAATCGGAACACCGTTTTTTGTTACGGTACGGCTTTTAAGATTCAGAACAAAAGGTCCCGACTCAATAAGCGACTGTTTTTCATTTTTTATGAAACTCATGCACACACGCCTGTAAATAGCATCAACCCTTGCCGTGAGTTCAGACGGCGAAAACGGTTTTGTTATATAGTCGTCTGCACCAATCATCAGACCGCTTACCTTATCCATTTCCTGAGTGCGTGCAGTAAGCATTATAATGCCTATTGTAGAACTCTTTTCACGTATTTTCTTGCAAACCGTGAAACCGTCAATACCTGGCATCATTATATCAAGAAGAACGATGTCAAAATTTCCGTGTTCTGTTTCAAACGTTTTAAGTGCCGCTTCACCGCAGTCCACATCAACAACGTCATAACCTGCACGCTTTAAATTTATAACAACAAATTCACGTATTGTTGCCTCGTCCTCACAAATCAGAATACGTTTCAATTTTTTCAGCTCCTTTTTTAAAAATTACAGCTTATTCCCTGAACTTGAAACCCACTGCCACATCTCCCGACGAAACCGAAAGACCGTCACCGCTTTCGTCGTCCGAAACAGGTATATAAGCCAGATATGCCGATTCGCCTTTAGTACGCATAAGCATATAGTCATTTGAAAGCCTGTCCTCTTTTGACGGTGAATCCTCTGCAAAATAAATACGCAGGAGTTCACGCCCGACAGTTTCGTTTTCATAAGCACAGAAAACTATTTCGTCGTTCACATAATCGTGCCTGACCGTTACATCATTTCCCCATTTTTCAGGAAATACAAAAATATATCCGTCGTTTATGCTGTAATATGATAAATATTTTTTCTCCATTTTGTCATCTTCATTTATAAAATACCAGTTTGTGACTTTCATCTGCTCACTTTCGGAAACATCTTCATAACCCGGAGAAATAGTCTGGACAGGTATTTCAAGTATGCCGTCTCCGTCTATATCAAAAGATGTACAGCCGACAGGTCTTACCGTAAATGTTGACTCTTCCGATGTGGAAAACACTTTTTTCAGACCCGTATCGTCCATATAGATTATATCAGTCTGAATAAGACCGTTTCCCAGAACTGCATCTATATAAAGCCCGGTTCTTCTGCCGTCAATACTTCCATAGTTCAGACTGTCAAACTCGGTAAAGCTTCCACTGAGTTTACAGCTGTATTTATAATATATTCCATCACTGTTCAGCTTATATGCTTCGGCAACAGCTTGAGCAGCGAACGACGAACCCGACAACAGAAGAAATTCATTCTCATTGTCTTTGTCAAGGTCGGTAACGTCTATAAATGAATACGATTCAGAAAAAGTTTCCTCAATACTGCCGTCAACATAGCTGTATATTGATACATTCTTCTCCGAGCGGTTTATAAGACTGCTTCCTATAATAAGGTTCATGCGGTCATTTGAACCGAGTTCAGAAATCATTACCTTTTCAATTTCCGCACCCTTTGCGGGAGTATCACAGACTGAACGCCATTTACCGTCAGAACGGTCAAGGATATTTATCCTCAGTGTATTTTCCTCAACGGCGATACTTGTCTTTTCATAGAAAACAACAGCTTCATTGTCACCGTCACCGTCAATATCCTCAATTATGAAAGCTGAGAGATATTTTCCGGATTTCGGATATTTCAGGCTTATAGAAGTTCCGGCTGCATCTGTCAGTGCACTGTAAATCTGTTCCTGTTCAACACTGAGTTTCGGCGGTGCCATAAGATTGTCAATACTTGAACTGAACACGCACCCGGTAAGAAAAAATACAGCCGTAAAAATTACAGTAAATAATTTTATAATTTTCATTTATTTAATAAACTTCATTTTATTTTCTTTCAGTTATTTTAATATATTCTTTTTCCTTTGCTACTGCCTTATATGCAGGACGGATAATCCTGTTTCCCGTCAGGATTTCTTCCATACGGTGAGCAGCCCAGCCAGCCATACGTGCAACAGCAAAAAGAGGTGTAAAGAGTTCGTCGGGAATACCAAGCATTCTGTAGACAAGTCCCGAATACATATCAACATTTGCACACATAGTTTTAGTACTACCCTTGATTTCGGTGAAAATTTCGGGTGTAAGACGTTCCACGGTTTCAAGAAGACGGAACTCAGCTTCAATTTCCCTGCCCTTTGCAAGTTCAAATGCTTTTTTCTTGAGAATCACTGCACGGGGGTCTGAAATCGTATAGACAGCATGACCCATACCGTAAATAAGACCCGAGCCGTCATTAGCTTCTTTGCGGATAACTTTACGCATATAGTCGGCAACTTCATTTTCGTCGTTCCAGTTTTTAATATTAGCCTTAAAGTTATCAAGCATATTTATAACCTGTAAATTAGCACCACCATGACGTGGACCTTTGAGAGCGCATATAGCTGAAGAATATGCGGAATATGGGTCTGTTCCCGAAGAAGTAAGCACACGGCAGGTAAAAGTGGAATTGTTGCCGCCGCCGTGTTCTGCCTGAAGCATAAGCAGACGGTCAAGCATCTGTGCCTCATCATCAGTATACTGTCTGTCGGGACGGAGAAGTGAAAGAATACACTGAGCGGTATTTTCCTCATAATTAATCGGGTGCATAATCATGCTCTGATTGTCAAATACACGTCTTTTTACCTGATAAGCTGCGGTCATTATAACAGGAAGCTTTGCAATCAGACTTACCGCTGTCCGCATTTCATTTTCAAGACCCTTGTTTTCACATTCGTCGTCATATGAATAAAGTGCAAGCACAGAACGTGAAAGCTTATTCATGATATTCTTTGAAGGAGCTTTCAGAATCATGTCCTCAACAAAACCGCTCGGCAAATCACGTTTGAGAGAAATATATGAATTAAACTGGGAAAGCTCCTTTTCTGTCGGAAGATGACCGAAAAGCAGAAGAAAAACAGTCTCTTCATAGCCGAAACGGTTTTCAGCCTCAACATTTGCCACAAGGTCATTTATATTATATCCACGATAGATAAGCTGTCCCGGAATAGCCTCCATTTCTCCCTCATTAAGTACATATCCGTGAACATTGCATATATTTGTGATACCTGCAACAACACCTGTGCCGTCACTGTTTCGCAGTCCCCTTTTAACATGGTATTTATCATAAAGACCTGATTCAATTCTGGAATTTTCACGAAGCTGACTGCATAAATTTGTAATATTAGAACCTGAAATAAAAGATGGCATAATAATAACAACACTCCTTAAATATATTCATAATTAATTATACACCATATCGGACATTATGTCAAATACTTTAGTGTGAGGTAAATGTGAAAATGAAAAGATATTTTTCCACACTGCTGTTTATAGCAGTTTCCATTGTCTTTCTTCCTGCCGTGCCTGTATTTTTCTCAAAAGGTGCTGAGGCAGTTCCCGAAAATGTTTCAGACGGTAAACAGAATGACAGTAAAATTGTATCATCATATGTCGGAGAACCCTACAAAGTTCTTGATGTTTCTACAGGCGAGATAATTGAAGTTGACGAAAAAGATTATGTAATAGGTGCTGTGTGTGCGGAAATGCCTGCCACGTTCGAGGACGACGCACTTAAAGCTCAGGCGGTTGCGGCTCATACATATGCAGAACGTCAGCGTATACTTGAACGTTCCTCCCCTACACCCGAACTCTGCGGGGCGGATTTCTCAAACGACACTTCAAAATATCAGGGGTATTTCACCAAAAATCAGGCTATGCAGTATTACGGTGATAATTTTGATGTATACTACGATAAAATAGCCGAAGCTGTAAGTGATGTTCTGCCATATATCATTACTTACGGGGACGAGCCGATTATTTCGGCATTTCATTCAATGTCGTCGGGAAAAACAGAAAGTGCCGAAAATGCATGGGGAACTGCTGTTGACTACCTTATACCTGTTGACAGCAGTTATGACACTTCCGCACCTAAATATCTTGAGGAAGTACGCTATGAAAAAGAAGAACTGCGTCAGATACTTGCGGAAAAGTTTTCAGGAATATCCTTGTCGGAAGATTTTACTTCATGGATTAAAATCAATACCGTATCAGATTCAGGTACTGTTCTTTCGGCTATGGCAGGAGATTTCAAAGTAAGCGGAAATGATATAAGAGAAGCTCTCGGACTGCGGTCGGCGTGTTTTGAGATAAATTACGACGGTGAAACAGCCGTCATCACAACAAAAGGTTTCGGACATGGTGTGGGAATGAGCCAGTACGGTGCCAATTCAATGGCTGCCGACGGAAAAACATGGCGTGAAATTCTTGAACACTATTACCCGAAATGTCAGATAGAAAAATAACAAAACCGTGCATAATATTATTCATATCCGCCAATAATATGATTACAGATAACCGTCTAACAAGTATTATGAAAGGAGCGGATAAAATGGTTGAGGTATATTTTTCGGAAAACTGTGTATGGTGCAGACGAATGAAACGCTATCTTGACGAAAAAGGTGTACACTTCCGCACAATCAACGCACATGAGCCGTTTAACTCACGCCGTGTGGTTGCAATGACGGGACAGTGTTCACTTCCTGTTACAGTAATAGGAAAAACTACTGTAATAGGATTTGACAAAAATGCCGTTGACACAGCATTACAGAATATGCAGTAAAAAAGGGGAACGTTTAGTTCCCCTTTAATATTTTTATCATAATCAGTCAGATTTACAAAAATTTATTCTACCGTTATTGAACCCTCCTGCAAGTGTTCAAAAGCATATTTTTCAAGCGACAAGTCACCATCAAGATTTCTGAACATATCCGTATCCATATAGAAAAAACCTATAGGGTAAACCGTTCCCGACTCAGCATCTTCGGGAACGTCAAAATAGAAAGTTGCAATATCGCCATCCAGTCCCCTGTTGCCTTTAAACATTACTGTAAAGAATAACGCACCAAGATTTTTTCTGACAAGTTCTTCAGGAATACCATTCTGCCATACACACTGAAGAGAAATAAAACCTGTATTATATTCAGAAGCTGCCCCCTTTGTAAATTCTACAGAATAGGTTTCTTCGTCCTCAAGAACGCATTTCAGTTCATTCGGATAAGTAAGGTGTATCCCGCACATACTCCAGTTAAGGTCTGCACCCTTTACGGAAACGGTCACTTCTGCCGTTTCACCTGCCTTGGCTGTGACGTTATTCACACTTATCAGAGGACCGTTTTCAACCGTCGGAACGTCTTTAAATTTGTTTTTCATAGCTGTTTCACTGTCGAGAATTTCCATAACGTCATCAGGATTTTCTATCCCTTTTATTGATGACTGTCCTGAACTTTCGGGGCTGGTATATGAAGAATCTTTCTTACTTCCGCACGAAACGGCAGTTATACAAAGAATTAATGCAAGAGCCGTTAATTTCAATTTCATTGTTTACTGCTCCTTTTTTTCCTTTGCAGTGACAACAAGATTATCACCGTCAGCAGAAATGTCAACACTGCTTATTTCAGAAACCTTTTCAATTATTATTTCTGCTATCCTGTCCTCAATTTCCTGTCTGATTACACGGCGTATATCTCTTGCACCGTAAGGTTTTCCGTAAGCCTTTTCGGCAATAAGGGAAAGTGCCTTGCTGTCGTAACTTATACTTATATTCTTTTCTGAAAGCGGTTCAATCATTTCGTCAAGCATAAGAGAAGCAATACTTGCAAAATCTTTCTTGTCAAGCTGTCTGAACACAACTATTTCGTCTATACGGCTTATAAATTCGGGACGCAGAAATTCACGCAGACCTTTCATTGCCTTATCACGTGAAATTTCATTTTCTGTCCTGTTGAAACCGACACCCAGTGATTTATCTGACGAACCTGCATTAGATGTCATGCAGATTATAGTATTTTCAAAATTAATTGTTCTGCCGTGTGCGTCATCAACTTTTCCTTCGTCAAGAATCTGCATAAGGATATTCATTACATCGGGGTGAGCCTTTTCGATTTCGTCAAAAAGTATCACGGAATAAGGACGGCGGCGGACTTTTTCCGTAAGCTGTCCTGCCTCATCATATCCTACATACCCAGGAGGTGAGCCAATCATTCTTGCAACAGAATGTTTCTCCATGTATTCCGTCATATCAAGTCTTATAAGGGGTTCGGGAGAATCAAACATTTCTTCCGCAAGAGCCTTTACAAGTTCTGTCTTTCCCACGCCTGTAGGTCCTACAAAGATAAACGACGCAGGACGACGGCGTTTATTAAGGCGTACCCTTGTACGTTTTATCGCTCTTGCAAGCGTTTCCACAGCCTCATTCTGTCCGAGTACCCTTTTTTTCAAAGCTCCCTCAAGCTTAGCAATTTTAAGGAACTCCGTTTCCGCAATCTTGTTTGCAGGAATACCCGTCCAGAGTTCAACGACCTTTGCAATATCTTCTTCTGTTACCTGAACACTTTCGGCTTTTTCCTTAAGTGCCTTTTCGTCTTCGTGAGCATGAATAAGCTTTCCTTTTACTTCCGCAAGTGCTTTATAATCGGGTTCACTCTGTTCTGAAATATTCTTTTCCATACCCTCCAAAACCGCTATTTCCTTTTTTAACTTGTCATATTCGGCAATTTCGGGAGAACGTATGCACGCCCTTGCACACCCCTCATCGAGCAGGTCAATAGCCTTGTCGGGAAGAAAACGGTCTGTTATATATCTTTCCGAAAGTACCGCACATACTCTTATTAAATAGTCCGAAATGTGAACTCTGTGGTAATTTTCGTAATACTTCTTTATTCCCAGAAGCACATCAACCGTTTCTTCAACAGTCGGCTCATTTACAGTTACAGGCTGGAAACGTCTTTCAAGGGCGGAATCCTTTTCAATATATTTTCTGTATTCGCTGAAAGTCGTCGCACCGATAACCTGAACTTCACCCCTTGAAAGAGCAGGTTTGAGAATGTTTGCGGCGTTCATTGAACCCTCCGAGTCGCCTGCTCCCACAAGATTGTGAACTTCATCGATAAAGAGAATAATATTACCCTCACGCTTAACTTCGTCAACAAGACCTTTTACACGGCTTTCAAACTGTCCTCTGAACTGTGTACCAGCAACAAGTGCGGTAAGGTCAAGCAGATATACTTTCTTGTCAGCAAGATTGAAAGGAACGTTTCCGTCATTTATACGCTGGGCTATTCCCTCCGCAATTGCAGTCTTGCCCACACCAGGCTCACCGATAAGGCAAGGATTGTTTTTTGTTCTTCTTGAAAGAATCTGTACCACACGTGCAATTTCCTTGTCACGCCCTATAATATTGTCAAGTTCACCGTTTGCGGCTTTCTGTGAGAGATTGGTACAATAACTTCCGAGGAATTTAAGTTCCTTTGATTTCTTTTCACGTCTGTTTCCGAAAAGTCCACGTTTTTCGCTGTTCGGCTTTTTCTCGTGATTGTTTTTGTCCTCTATTGATTCGGCTTTTTCATTATTCCTGCTTTCATTTTCACCCATTCCGAACATATTTGAAATAAAATCAGGCATAAGACCTGAACCGCCCATTTCAAAGCTGTCGCCGTCAAGCATACTCATCATCTGGTCTGAAAGCTGGTCAATTTCCTCATTCGTTATACCGAATTTGTCCATGTATTCCGATACTTGCGGAATCCTCTGCTCTCTCGCACACGTCAAACAAAGTCCCTCATTCTTCTTTTCATTTCCCTGAACGGAAGTAATAAAAACAACCGCAGGTCTTTTTTTACATTTACTGCACATTATCATATCAGGCTTTTCCCCCTGTAATTATTTTTACTGTATCTCCGTAAAATATTCTTGCGGAAATATAGTAAATCTCTCCGTAGTTTCGGGAACTTTCTCCCTTAAACTTAATAATATAAATATCTTCTGTAAAAAATAATTTCGGAATTATTCCTTAAAGTTTCAGAAAATTATAGAAATATCTGAAAATATATGTTTTTTCAACGGCTTCATTGCTGAAAAACAGTGTTTCATTGTTTCCCATAACAGCATAAAGTCTTAATATCATAGCAACTGCAAGCAATATGACTGCTCCTGTAATTATTCCGCATAAGCCGCCGACAATATGCGAAACTTTACTTTCTTCGGTTCTCATCTGACCTGCTGTCACCGACTTGACTGTAAAAATAATAACAATAAACGTTATAACAAACAATATTATCATCACAAGAAGCCGTATAACATTTTTATATGCGTCGGAAACATAATCATCAGAAATCGTTTCTGCCGCTTCTTTTCTCTTACTGCCGTCTTTTATCAGTCGGATAAGGTTTCCGCATTCCACCTCTCCGTCAATAATTTTATGCGATGCGGTTTCAACGGCATATTTACTCATATCGTCGGAAATAAGTTTCCTTATAACCACCGCATAACATTCACGCAGATTTTTCTGAAAACTTTCCTCATCGTCAACAACTTTTCCGTTTATATTGTTCATATACCTGTAAAGCTGTTCATCAATGTCTTTGTCTGATTCAAAAATCTCATCAAGCTTTTTAGTGTTCACAACTACATTATATCCCATTCCTTCCAGTGCATTTCCCATATACGACGATATATCAGTATCAATAAGCGTTTTTTCAAGCTTGTTGATATTACCGTCCCTTACTGCCGTCTTATAAAGCGAATCCGAAACCGCACCGCTCGCCGTTACCGCAATTACCGCACCGACTATACAGCCGACGGCAGTCAAAGCAGATTTAAAAACACCTTTCTTTCCCGATAAATAAATACATATCAGCAATACGGCAACAGCCGGAACATCATAAATCCACCATAATTGTACTCCCATAAAATATGTACAGACAGTTTACCTGCCATACTTCCTCCTTTCCTAAAAATATCAGCTTTCATAATCAATTCTGTCAATTTTATTATAACCCTCAAGAAAAATATGCTCACTGCTTCTGACAAATCCCATGTATGAATCAGCAACAGCCGCTTTTGAACGGAGTTTACCGCTGAAATCATACGCACGTATTTCTTCTTTGCACATCACATATGCAAGCTGGTCGTGTACTGCCACATCAACCGCCCGTTGTCCAAGGTCAATTATAAGAGGCTCTGTAGCACCTCCTTTGAAAAGTACCATAATATATTTACGCCTGTAGTCGTTATTTATGATAACGGCAGACATTCCATCACTGCTCGCTCCTCCTGCAAGGTCACCGTCATAACGGTAATATGAACTTATCTGCCCGTTTTCGTTTATATATCCGCAGGCATCTATTCCGAGAACGAAAGCACCGTAATCAAATCCATAAACATCAAGACCTGCCGTATCAATTCCCGGTGAAGTCCATTTTGCACCGCTTTCACTGAAATCAACCTGCTGAACCGCCGTTGTAAGCGAACCGTTTTCAGCCATTATATAGCTTATGACACAACCACCGCTTTCATTTACAAAACTTATGTCGTTTACACGCTCCATGCACCCTCGTTCATAAATAAGACTGCCCTTTTTATCATATACATACATCTCGCAGTCATAATTCTCAGATGTTGTTACAACTGCCGTATATCCCTCGGGACTTATTCTGGCAAACATTATATTATTCTCATAATGATTTTCATATAAAACTCCTTCTTCATCCTCAATACAGAAATCGTCACCGCCGTTTTCGTAAATCAACGCTCTTCCGTTGTCTGCCCTCAGTACTGCCTTAGTATATGCGTGCTGACGCTTTCTCATTAACGTACCGTCTGAATTATAAAAGAAAATATGAACGTCGCTGAGTACAATAAGCTTGTCCTGTGTCTGACAAAGCTGATAATTATATTCTCCGCTTATCTCGATAGGAAAATTTCCCTCTGCAAGACGTCCCGAATTGATTATAGTCTTATACTGCTGTCCTATTCCTCTGATTTTTGAAAGCCACATATCCTTTGTAAAATACAAACCCGCAGCTATTGCCGCAACAAGCAGAAATATAAGAAATTTCAAACGCTGTTTTTTCTTTTTCTTACGGTTTTTAATTTCAACTATATCGTCTGCGTCATAAATCGGCACTTAATATCCCTCCTCATCTGAAAATCTTCTGTCCTCACATAAATATTTCCTCTTCGCTGTAAAACACCCTGTTAAGATAGAGACCGTGTGCCACAGCGGTTCTTCCTGCTTTAAGACGGTTTTTAGCGGAAAGAATCTCGGGAATATCATCAGGCAAAATTCTCTTTTCACTTACGTCTATAAGAGTGCCTGCAATAATCCTAATCATATTATACAGAAAACCGTTGCCTTTTACAAGCATTATCACCGTATCACCATAATTTTCTATTTCAAGAGAATAAATAGTGCGTACAGTTGTTGAAACATTTGTACAGTCAGCACAAAAAGATGCAAAGTCATGAGTTCCCACAAAGTATTCAGAAGCCTTACGGACCGCATCAATGTCAAATTTTCTTCTGTAATGGAACATCAAATCAGTTGCAAAAGGATTTTTGGATTCGCTGCAATGAATCTTGTAAATATATTCCTTGCCTTTACAGTCAAACCTTGCATGAAAATCAGGCGGAACGTCCTCACAGCTTAAAATTGATATATCGTCAGGAAGTTCACCGTTTACACCCCTTACAAATCCTCTTGTACTGATTCTGCTTTCCGTGTGTACATTGAAACAGAACTGATTTGCATGAACACCTGTATCAGTTCTTGAACAGCCTGTTATACGTACAGGTTCATTAAGGACTTTTGAAAGATGCTTTTCAAGAACTTCCTGAACTGTTACGGCATTATTCTGTTTCTGGAAACCATGATAATTAGTCCCCCTGTATGCTGTCATCACTTTCAGATTCCGCATTTTCAGCCTCCGTTTCGTTTATATCTTCCGTTGTTTCTTCGTCTTCAGTTTCATTTTCAGACAGATTCTGTCGGCTTTCTTTCTTCTTCCTGCGTTTTATATCAAAAAATACAACCACACCGCATAATATAAGGGCTGTACATGATACCGCAATGCCCGTCACAAATCCCTCGGGAGTATATTCCAGTTTTATACTGTGCTGTCCTGCACTGAGTTTCACGCCGAGCATGGCACTCAAAACTTCTGTAGTTTCGGCTTTTTCACCGTCAACATAAACCGTCCAGCCCTTTTCATACGGAATTGAAAGAAACATCACACCGTCATTCAAAGCATTTATATTGCCCGTTATTTCAGTATCGCTGAATGAAGTTATTTCAAGCTGTTCGTCCGCAAGTTTTTTATAGGCTTCTTCAAAAACACCTTTTTTCAGTGCATACACCATGAGCTTATAACTGCCCGACGAACTGTCTTTTTTTGCAAATATCTCAACAGTTGAAGTACTTCCTGCCTGTCCGTTGCCCATAGGAAACACAATCGGATAATCCTCAATTGATACTTCACTGTCCACAGTAATATCATCACATCTTATACTCAGCTTGTCACAGCCTCCGTTTGTTGCATAACCATACAGGTACGCATTTTCAACACCGTCATAACTGTAAACCGAACTTGATGATACGCTTTCATTTCCACATGAAAATGTGTAGTTGCCGAAACCGCTTTTTTTAACGTCCATATTCTTATAATCAACAAGTGCAACAGGCTGGGCAGTAAAACAGCCTTCAACTCCTGTGGCAAGCTTAATAATATCGTTCTGGTACTCAAAAGGATTTGCAGCAGGTTTGCCCGATATATTCAGAATATCATCATTCATCATGAAACCGAGTGAAAGAGGGTAATTATTCTTATAAAGATAAACGCCGTTTTCTTCTTTTTCCATACTAAGTGCCATTGCCTCACTATGCAACGCACCTTTTTTGGAAATAATATATTTCAGCCCGAAAATTGAATTAAATACAGGAGTGGAAATTCTGTAATAATACCTGTTGCCTGCTTCCGACGCATAAATTCCCAAACGTTTCATAAACTTTGTTACGGAAACGTTTGCAGAAGACGAAAACTGTGAAATTCCGTAATAGCCGTAAAGCGAGCTGTCATTAAGTGTGTAACTGCCTGTCATTTCGGTTCTGTAAAAAAGACTATCATCGTTTTCGTCGGCATATGAAAGAAGATTCTGCACCTGTTCATTTTTATCGGGATAAGAAGTATAACTTGATGTATCAACCGTCTGCACACCTATACAGGCGTTTCCGACAAGTTCAAATCCAAGCACGCACGCAAGTCCCATACTTGTAACATGACTTCTCAGTGACTGATTTTTTATATTGATAATCTTCACCAGTGCGAAAACCAACAGGAACAAGGCAGTAATTATTATTGAAGCCTGTAAAGCGTTGGTTTTTTCCCTGTCAAAAAAATCCTCAAATTTTATATGGTCGTCCGAATCGGTATAGAACATGAAGAACGTTCCCCAAACAACAGCCAGTACGGGAATAAAAATAATATTGTTTCTGCTCTTTTTTCCGAAGACTGAAGAGAAGACAGCAAGTACAACCGTAACCGAAACAGCTATTATAAATACTGTCTTATTTGCACCGACAAATGAAAAATCATTGGGATTATTACGGTAATTCAGATAAAAAATCACAGCAGGTGCAATAAGTGAAAGAATAAGCTGATATATTTTTATACCTTTTTTCATCATAACGTCGTATGCACGGAATGCCGCTGCCACAAGTACAAAGCTGAATATGAACGCAAAACGGTAAGGTATCTGGTTTGTGAAATGGAAACCGTGCCATATATAATTAAGCTTGTTCATGTTACAACTTACAACAATAACCGAAAGCATAACAAGTACTGATATTTTTTCACGTATTTTAATACCCAGTGAAAAAACAAACACCCCGAAAAGAAATACCGCCAGCATTCCGCAGGCAAAATTAGGCAGTCCCTCGACTTTCGTCGGCTGACTGAAAGAAAGCAGATTAGCAAATAAGTCAGTCCACTTTTCATAGAAAGTCATATCCTGCGGAAAAACATTATTCGCACTGTAAGTCAGTTGCAAACCGAAATATGCAGGAACAAGCATGAATGCAGACAACGCTATTCCCAGTACAGAAGAACGTACCATTATATATAATTTAACAAAAAAATCCTTTATTCCTTTCGGCTCAGTAATTCCGGCAGCCGCAAACATGAATATGCAGAATATACACGTAAAATATCCTATATAATAGCTTGAAATAAGTGACAGTGCAAGCGAGAATGTAAACAGTTTCCATTTCTTTTCACGGCATATAGCTACAACACCTGTCATTACAAGCGGAAACAGTGCGACCGTATCAAACCACATTACATTCCAGTAATAGCCGAGAACATAACTGCAAAGTGCGAACATTGCCGAAAATATACAGACTGAGATGTCTTTTCTTTTGTAGGTATACCGCAGAAAACAACTGAAAAATGCACCGCTGAATCCTATCTTTGCTATGAGTATTAATGTAAATGCATCTCTTACGTTTTCGTCGCTGAAAAATACGGAAAGCCAGTTCAGCGGACTTGACGCATAGTAAGATATAAGTGAAAGAAAGTTTGTGCCTATTCCGTTCTGCCACGAATAAAGGAACGAACCGCCGTTCATGAGTTTTTCCCTCTCAACACGGAAAAACGGAAAATACTGATGCCATGAATCAACAACAAGTATCTGTCTGTCACCGAAAGGGTGTATGTCATTCTGTGCAAAAGCATAAATCATTACGACAACAGGAATTATAAACGACAACAGAAAGCAGAAAATTCCTTTTTCGTCCATAAACCCGAAAAATCTGTTTCTTCCGACAGACAACACTATTTTTTTAAATTTACCGTTTCCGACCGTTTTTACGTTTTCTCTTTTTAAATTATCTTCCATTTTTTTGCCTCTCTCTAACTATAAATCAGATTTGTCATGATAACGCACAGCAGGAAAAAAACAGTGACCGCAAGTGCTATATAGTCCCTTGACGAAGATTTAAGCTGCCTTAATCTTGTCCTCCCTTCTCCTCCGTTATAACAGCGACATTCCATAGCCGTTGCGAGTTCGTCCGCACGTCTGAACGCCGAAACAAAAAGCGGTATAAGTATGGACACAAGATTTCTCGCCCTGTTCACAAGGCTGCCTGTGTCTATTTCAGCACCTCTTGCTTTCTGTGCGGAAATTATCTTGTCTGTTTCTTCAATAAGCGTCGGAATGAAACGCAGTGCTATTGACATCATCATTGCAAGCTCATGAACGGGAAATTTAAGCTTTTTAAGCGGTGACAGCAGTCTTTCAACCGCATCTGTAAGAGTAATCGGAGAAGTAGTGTAGGTCAGCAGTGAACTTCCGACAATAAGCATAACTATCCTTATTATCATAAAAACACTTACATTGATACCCTCAGAAGTGATTTTTATGAATTTCCAGTGAAAATAAACTGTTCCGTCATTGACAAACAGTATATTCAGAAAAGCCGTAATAAGCAGAAAAGGCATAAGCGGTTTAACGCTTTTCACGAACATCTTCAGCTTTATCTTTGAAAGTATCACCGCCGTTGCAGTATAAACCGCACCTATTCCGAGACATAACAGCGATTTTCCCGTAAAAATCATGATAATAAAAATAAATGTCATGACTATCTTGAAACGTGGGTCAAGACGATGAATTATACTGTCAAGCGGAAAAAACTGCCCTATTGTAATATCTTTCAGCAAATTACCGACCCTGCCTTTCCTTCAAATGTTTAAGTAAAAGTTCCTTTGCATAGTCAACTGTATAAACCTCTTTTCCGAAATCAAGACCACGTTTTTTAAGTTCCATAAAAACTTTTGTAATCTGCGGAACGTCAAGACCTATTTCCGTTATTTCCTCCGCACGTGCAAAAACATTGACCGTATCGTCATAACAGAAAACTTTTGACTGATTCATGACAAGAATTTTGTCTGCAAAAGAAGCCGTATCTTCCATACTGTGAGAAACTATAAGAATTGTATTGTTATATTTCTTATGATAATTTCTTATACACTCAAAAATTCTGTCACGTCCCGACGGGTCAAGTCCTGCGGCAGGCTCGTCAAGAATAAGTACTTTCGGTTTCATAGCCATAACTCCTGCAATGGCAACACGCCTTTTCTGTCCTCCCGAAAGTTCAAACGGCGAACGCTTTAAAAGTTCCTCCGAAAGTCCTATATCACAGACGGTTTCAAGCACACGCCTCTTTATTTCAGCGTCATCAAGTCCCATATTCTTACAACCAAAAGCAATATCCTTGTAAACCGTCTCTTCAAAAATCTGATATTCAGGATACTGAAAGACAAGTCCCACCTGAAAACGCACATCACGGATTTTTGTCTTGTCCGCCCATATATCATTCCCGTCAAGAAAGACTTTTCCGCTTGTCGGTTTTAAAAGTCCGTTGAAATGCTGTATAAGCGTGGACTTTCCCGAACCTGTATGACCTATTACCCCGACCATTTCCCCCTCGTTTATTTCAAGGTTTACATGGTCAACAGCGGTTTTCTCAAATGGTGAACCCTCACTGTATATGTAGGTGAGTTCTTCGGTTTTAAGGACTGCCAACTAATATCGCTCCTTTTTATTTATTATTCTCAATAACCTTACGTCTCAGAAGAACCAAATCAAAAGAATCAACAAAGCCGTCGCTGTTCATGTCGGCACTCTTAAACTGCTCCTCTGTGAGTGTTTCACTGCCTAAAATGCACTTCTGAAGAAGTACAGCGTCTGCTACACTTACCGAGTTGTCGCCGTTTATGTCGCCTGTTGCGGTTTCTTTTTCGGGGGCTTTTCCGAGTGATACAAAACTTCGTCCGTATTTTTGGGCGTACGCCTGTGCAGTTGAGTTCTCATAACCATAAATTGTTGCCACGCTCCCCATTGTAGCTCCGACAGCAGAAATATCACAATCAGGATTTAAGATAGTTACTGATAATTCAGAACAACCTTCAAATGCAGCACTTTTTATACTGGTTACACTATTGGGAATTGTTATTGATTTCAGATTCTCACAACATGAAAACATACAGCTTTCGATAGTGGTTATGCTGTTCGGAATATTTATTGATGTTAAACTACTGCATTGCATAAATGCCCAAAATCCGATACTTGTCACGCTGTCAGGAATTTCTATTGATGTTAAACTACTACAACCATGAAATGCACGATATCCGATACTTGTTACACTATCTGGAATTTCTATTGACGTTAAATTACTGCAACCAACAAATGCACTGAATCCGATACTTGTTACACTGTCAGGAATAACTATTGATGTTAAACTTTCGCAACCCAAAAATGCACTATCTGCGATATTTTTTACACCGTCAGGAATAACAACATCACCGGAGCAGGTTCTTCCGTCAATCAGAATATTGCTTACAATAACAAGCGGATTTTCTTTTCTTTTTTCTTCCAACCAAGGAGTATTCCAAAATGCCAATTCTCCGATATTTGTTATACTGTCGGAAGTTTCTATTGATGTTAAATTACTGCAATCAGAAAACGCATAAGCTTCGATACTTGTTACACTATCAGGAATCACTATTGATGTTAAACTAATGCATGATTCAAATGCACCACCTCCGATACTTGTTACACTATCAGAAATTTTTATTGACGTTAAATTACTGCAATCAGCCAATGCATCGAATCCGATACTTATTACACTTTTTGGAATTTCTATTGATGTTAAACTTTCACAATAATAAAATGCACAATTTCCGATACTTGTTACACTTTCAGGAATAACAACATCACCGGAGCAGGTTCTTCCGTCAATCAGAATATTATTTACAATAACAAGTGGATTTTCTGCCTGTCTGGCTTCAAGCCAAGGAGTGTTACCAAAAGCAAATGCTCCGATACTTGTTACACTATTAGGAATTTCTATTGATGTTAAACTACTGCATGAATTAAATGCATATTCTCTGATACTTGTAACAGGCACGCCCTCTATCTCGGACGGAATAACAACCTCTTTTGCAGACCCGTCACACTTTGAAACCTCAATATAATCACTGTAGTTTTTATATGTGAGAAGTTCATATGTACCCTCTGTGTAGTCTTTTTCTTCCTCCGCACTTGCCGTGATTGCGGAATTATTTCCTGCAACTGTATTAACGTATGGAACACCAAATCCCATAACACACACTGCCATTATACCTGCAATTATTTTATTTACTGTCATATTAATTCCTCCTTTTTATTTATTATTCTCAATAACCTTACGTCTCAGAAGAACCAAATCAAA
>CAMWVV010000014.1 GCA_947177755.1 uncultured Ruminococcus sp.
CAATGGCACTCGGGGCATTGACCATGTCGTTTGTTTTTACGGGGGGGTGCGGAAAAAACAAAGATACTGAAACTTATGTTGCCGTAATAATTAAAAGTCAAGACCAATACTGGGACGCAACAAAAAAAGGAGCTACGGACGCAGGAGAGGAAATGAATATCAGAATAGACTATGAAGCTCCCGAAAAAGAAAACGTAAACGCACAGGTGGAATATGTAAACAATGCCATTTCAAATAAAGCAGACGCTATTGTTATAGCTCCTGTTGAAGACAGCGACGAACTTGCGGAAGCACTGAAAAAAGCACAGAGCAACAATATACACGTAATAGCTATTGACTCGGACGTAAGAGAAGAAGTAAGAACTTCATGCATAAGTACAAATAACATTAATGCAGGTGCTATTGCAGGAAGAAAGGCTGCCGAACTTCTCGGAGGAAGCGGAAGCATAGGAATTATTACACATCTGCCCACCTCTTCAACGGCAATCGAACGAAAAGGCGGTTTTGAAAACCAGCTTGAATCATACAGCGGAGAAGAAGAGGAAGAATTATTCAATATAACAACCGAAAACGGCGACGGCGATATTGAACAGTCAAGAGAAATGGCACTTAAAATTATCAGCGAAAACCCCGATGTCAGACTTATTTACGCCACCAATCAGGGCGGTACAATAGGAACGTGCATGGCAATAAACGAACTTGACAAAGCTGATGAAATTACTGTTATAGGATTTGATTCGTTCAACGCAGGAAGTGATTTTAAAAGTGCTGAAGAATATGTTGAAAGCGGTGTGCTTGATGGTCTTATTATCCAGAATCCCTACTGTATGGGTTATCTCGGTGTAAGATATGCCCGAAACCTTATAAACGGCGAAAGTATCGCCGCTTCAATTGACACGGGTGCTACACTTGTGACAAAGGATAATATTAACGACAGCGATGTACAGCTTATTATGAATCCCATGAACAATTAACGGAGGACTCGGACAATGGCTAATAATAATTATTCAAAAAGCAAAAGAAATTTTACTGTAGCGGCAATAATGCTGTTTGTAATCATGGCAATGAACATAGTAAACACTACAATTATATTTCTCAACGGAAGAAGAATATACGACCATAATATGAACTCGCTTCAGCGAATGTCAACAATATGCGAACAGCTTCTTAATGTAAACAGAGAAGTCCTCATGATTGTATCAAACACAGGAAATCCTATGTCAAATGTAAACAATATTCACAACTCTTTCAATATCATAAGAGAAAATATGCAGGAATACGAGGAAATCGAACATTCAGACATGGAAAAAAGAAGATACAACCATGCAAAGCTTCTTGTTGAATCGTATGATAACAAACTGCTGAATCTTGAACACTCTTTCTCAAGTCTTGATGCCGAACAGATGAAGAGTATCTATCTTCAGGAAATTCACCCCACACAGACAGCCGCCGTTGAAATGCTTATGGCTACCCTTGAAATCGGCAAGAGTGATGCACAGGACAAAATAAGCTCAAGTTCGGTACTTTTCGGAGCAGGATTTATTTTCCTTATAATTGTACTTATCATAGGTGAAGTAATCATCGCTTCACTTGCAAAGTCAACAAAGAGAAGAATGATGCAGCTTGAAATGCAGGAGCGTCAGATTGCGGCGGCAGGTCGTAAACTTGAAAGCTCAAACCAGAAGATGTACGACATCGCACTTACAAATATTCTTACAGGTATGAAAAACCGCTATGCTCTCGAAAACGACCTTACCGAAAGACTTGAAACTGACCAGTTCAATATAGGCGTTTTTGATATTGACAATTTCCGCTTAATCAACGATACATACGGCTATGAGTTCGGTGACGAATTTCTTGCGGCAATCGGTGAAACACTCCTTGAAGAGTTCAGTGATGTTGCGTCCATCTATAATATAACAAGCAATGAATTTTGCTTTATCTTCAATGAAGATATTCCCGACAGTCAGATACAGCGAATCGCCGACAAAATCCGTGCGGCAATGTCCAGCCCCGTTACAATCGAGAGTATCATGGTTCAGTGTACCGCATCTGGAAGCATTTATCACTATCTCCCTAATGACAGCCTGAATGTAAGTTCACTGCTTGTCAAGATGGATACGGTTATGCACAATGTAAAGAGAAACGGCGGTAATGCTGTTTATGTAGTAAACAGTCTTTAATAAAAAATTATCGGGTATGCCTTTAAACTGCATACCCGTGTTTTTTTATACGCCTTTTCTTGCCTTTATATATGATTCGAGATAGTCAACCGTTTTTTCAATGCCAAGACAACTGCTGTTTATACAGATGTCATAAAGTCTTGAATCTCCCCAGTGTCCCGAACAGTGATAGTTGTGATAGCGTTTTCTTTTCTTATCCTTTTTACTGATAAAATCTTCTGCATCTTCCTTTGAAAGTTCATATACTTCCATTACACGTTTTACTTTTGCGTCCATATCGGCAAGAATAAAAAGTGAAACAAGTGCGGGGTTGCTTTTCAGTTTTGTTTCCGAACATCTTCCCACAACAACAAAAGATTCTCCGCTTTCGGATTTTTCTTTAAGGAAATCAAACTGCATTTCTGCTATATTGTCCTCTATTGAATTGCTGTAACCTCTTACACGTCTTGAAAAAATCTTCTTTTTCGGATTTTCGTTATACTTTTCAACCTCTTCATGTGAAAGACCTGTTTTATCTGCAATTTCCGTAATAAGATGACGGTCATAAATCGGTATGCCGAATCTTTCGGCAAGGGCTTCCGCTATAACACGCCCTCCGCTTCCAAATTCACGACCTACTGAAATAATAAGCTGTTCCATGTTTTTTCCTCCTGACTATTATAAATATCTCATGAAAATGTATACTGTTGAAATTGCCAGTACCATTACAGTGGCTGGTGCGAGCTTTGCGCAGTATCTTCCCCAGCTTATAGGATAGCCGTTTTTCGCCGCAACAGACGTGCCGACAACATTTGCAGATGCTCCGATAGGTGTCGCACTTCCGCCAATGTCAGTACCGATTGAAAGTGTCCACGCAAGAGTAGGCAGTGCAACACCTGAAGTTGCCGCAAGACTTTGTATAACAGGAACCATTGTAGCCGCAAACGGTATATTGTCAACAAATGCACTCGCAACTGCCGAAACCCACAGAATAATTGCTATCATAAGCATAGCGTTTCCGCCGCTGATTTTTTCAATAAACTTAGCAATAAGTTCAAGTATACCTGTTTCTTCAAGTCCGCCGACAACAATAAACAAACCTATAAAGAATACAAGTGTTTTATAGTCAACTTTTTTAAGAAGTTCAACAGCGTCCTTTGCAAAGGCTATAAGTGTTATTACTGCAATAAAAAGCCCTATTGTCGCTACTGTAAGATGAGTGGTCGCATGGGTGATAAGCAGTACAACCGCACAGCCGAAAATAACACTGCTTACTATAAAATCACGCTTGCTTGTTATAGCCTCGCTCGGCTTCGGGAATTTCGACATATCAATTTTTTCATTACTGCCAGTAACAAGTTCCTTTCTGAAAGCAAAGTAAAAGAAAACTATTGAAAAAACAAGTGAAATACCTGCGACAAGTCCCGTATTTGTAAGAAAATCACTGAAAGAATATCCAAGCGACGTACCGACGATAATATTCGGGGGGTCTCCGCACATGGTTGCCGAACCGCCTAAATTCGCACAGAAAATCTCTGAAAGAATCATAGGAACAGGGTTGAATTTCAGAAGCTGTGAAAGTTCGATAGTCACCGCCGCAAGAAACATGATAACCGTTATGCTGTCAATGAACATTGAAAGTACTGCCGACATAATCATGAATGTAATGAAAACGGGTATAGTCTTACATTTTACAAGAAAAGCTATTTTCATGCAAAGCCAGCGGAAAAATCCCGCCTTTGCCATACCCTCCACCATTACCATCATACCTGCAATGAAAATAATTGTTGCCCAGTTTATACCCTTGCTTTCACTTTCCGTGACCTGATACCAGAAATCTTTGGTAACAAATCCTTTAAGTGCAAGGGTGTTCCATATTGCCTTACCGCTCTTCATGCATATTCCGAATACTACTATAAGCGTGAGTATTCCGCTTCCGAGCGTTACGTAGTGCCGTTCTATCTTATCCATGACGATTAATACAAACATCGCCAAAAAAATAACAACGGCAAAAATCTGTGCTGCTGCCATAAATCTACCTCCTGTTTTATATGTATAATTGCACCTTTGGAATTATAGCACATCACACAAATTTTTTCAAGAAAATTTTCTTTTTTCTGCATTTTGCGGATTTTTTTTATTGTTTTCACTTTATTTATAGTAAAAAATGCACGGTATAAGCCGTGCATTTCCGATATTTATATATACCTTTCGGGGTGCTTTTCCTTTCGGGAATACTTTCTGTTTTCCTCCGCCACTCTTGTAACGGGATTTAGTCCCGACCAGTCACGGCGTTTCTTTGCGTCGATTTTCCTTTTTTCCTTTTTGCTCATCTTTTCATAGGGTACAAAATTCATGTTTTATTCCTCCCCTGCCTTGAAATTATAAACAGGTCTGATAATTTCATTCACTTCTGCCGTATCGCCTATATTGTCAACAATATCATTCATGGACTTATAAACCATAGGACATTCGTCAAGCGTACCTGCATTTACAGAAGTAGTATAAATGCCTTTCATCTGCTTTTTGTACTCCGAAACAGTAAAATTTTGTTTAGCCTGAGAACGTGACATTATTCTGCCTGCTCCGTGAGGTGCGGAAAAGTTCCAGTCGGGATTGCCCTTGCCTGTACAGATAAGACTTCCGTCCCTCATATTAATCGGAATAAGAAGTTTTTCACCCTCCTTTGCAGAAACCGCACCTTTACGCAAAATCATGCTTTCAGTATCAATATAGTTATGGATTGTCGTAAACTGTTCAGTTACATGAAGTCCCATTCCCTTTATAATTTCGTCCATCATTGCAAGACGGTTAAGGCGTGCAAACTCCTGCACTATCTTCATATCATGTATATACTGTTCAAAAAGTTCACCCTCAGCATATGCAAGAGGTTTCGGAATATCAGTCGTCTTTGTATTCTTAAGCTTTTTTACTTCGGACTCAATCTGCCGTGACTTTCCCTCCGCTTTCAGACATGCAACAAGTTCGTCAACTTCTTTCCTGGAACTGCGGTTCAGTCTCCTGTAAGCCTCTTCCTGATAATACTTTGCCGTTTCAACACCAAGATGACGTGAACCCGAATGAATCACTATATAAATACTGCCGTCACTTCCCTTGTCTGCCTCAATGAAATGGTTTCCACCTCCGAGAGTTCCCATGCTTAATTCCGCACGGTCAAGGTTTACGTGTTCAATGCAGTAAAGTTCAGCAAGATTTATTTTGTCTGTATAACGGTGAGGTTTTTTTCTTATCGAAAATCCTGACGGAATATTCCTGTAAATAAGCTTGTCAAGCTGCTGAAGTTCTATATGCTTTTCTTTGAGGCGTACTGTTTCCATGCCACAGCCGATGTCAACACCGACAAGATTCGGAATAGCCTTGTCTGTAACGGTCATGGTAGTACCGATTGTACAGCCTGCTCCTGCATGGACATCTGGCATAATGCGTATTGATGCACTCTTGCTTACAGGCTGATTGCAAAGAGTGATAATCTGTGAAATCGCATTTTCGTCGATAATGTCAGTAAAAACTTTGGCGGAATTATATCTGCCGTTTAAAATAATCATAAAAATGTGCCTTTTTCCTTTCCGGTCTGTCTGCAACAAAAAAGCACCCCTGTAATCAGGAGTGCTTGATAAACATTATTATAAAAGCTTACAAAATCAGCGTATAATAATTTGCAGGCAAACCCCATGTATTGTTGTGTTATTGAGTTTTGATAAAGCAGAATATGTAAATAATGTCATGGTGTTCACCGTCCTTTCTTAAATAATATGCAGTTATTATACACCAGATAAATTGATTTGTCAAGGAAAAAGATAAATTTTAACCGTATTGTAATTATTTGCCTGAAGCTGTCCTTGAGTTCTTACGCTGTTTCTTGACTTCATACATCTTTTCGTCTGCCTGTTTTATTATACTGTAAAGAGTTGCGTCGCCTCCTGCAACAGCAATCACACTTCCTACACTTGCGGAAAGAGTATAAGGCTTTTTTATTATTGCGTTCATGTTTTCTATCTTTGCACCGAACCTGCGTTTAAATGTTTCGGCATCGTTTTCCGTAACATCAAAGTTGAATACCACAAACTCATCTCCGCCGAATCTCGCACATATACCATTCACACAACTTTCCTGAATGACACTTGCCAGTCTCTGTATAGCAAAGTCGCCTTCATTGTGACCGTAGTTGTCGTTAATAAATTTAAGTCCGTCCATATCAATAAAAGTCAGCATGACTTTCTGATTCTTTTCTGAACATTCCCTGAATTTTGTGTCTGCAAGATTAATGAAGCCGTTTCTGTTGTAGATATTGCAGAGAGGGTCAATAACATAAAGGCGATTAAGTTCGTCCATAGCCCTGTTAAGGTGAATAAGCTTTCGGACGTTTTCAAGCGAATTGCTCAGATTCATAGTAAGATTGTGGCACAGCAGACTGTAAACGGGAAAATCACTGTTTGTAATGATATAATAGCCCAGACATTTGTCACGGAAGTGAAGAGGCAGAAAATAATTTACATTTCCGCCTTTTTCAACAGGCTCAGGGAACATATTACAGGTCGGAAAATATCCGCAGGTACGCCTTTCACCTTTGTCCCATATCAACGGAGAAGTCATATAGCCTGCATAACTGCCTTCCGATTCGGAAACATTGATACCGAAAGAGTCCTGCCAGTCCTCCGTAAGACAAAGACAGAATTTATCACATTCAAGCTCTTCAATAAACCTGTTAAGGACTTCTATTGTTTCGGAAACCTTCTCCGTTTCGGCAAGTCCTGCGGTAAAACGGTTAATCATCGTAATTCCTGAATTTATATTCTCCATTTTCCTGTAATTCTGTTTTTTATAACTCCGATAATCGTCAATATCCACAGGCTTACAGCCACAGCTTTCCGAAAATACAGGTGAAGAATCAAGCGATATATTCTTAGGCGGATTTTTTCCGTTTATTATATCAAGAATTATTTCAACGGACTTATAGCCCATATCAAAAAGCGGTCTTCTGACGGAGGTAAGCGACGGACAGAAATTTCTTGCATTATATGTATAATCAAAACCTGTAACAATCACATCATCGGGAACTTTATAACCTGCCTTTTCAAGAGCCGAAACTGCCGTAAGTGCCATAGCATCGTTAGCACATATAAAAGCGTCGGGGAGAGATATTCCCGATTCAAGAAATTCTTCTATTGCCTGCCGTCCGTCCTGACTTCTGAACTCTCCGAAAAATACACGTTCCTCCTCAACGGGAAGATTATATTTTTTCATTACATCAAGAAAAGCATGGTATCTGTCGGTTGCCTCGGGATTTGACAGAGGTCCTGAAATAAAGTTGATGACTTCTGCTCCGTGTTCTTCAATAACATGATTTATAACTTCACTCATGGCAGAACTGTTGTTTATACTTATGTTGTGAAGTTCGGGATAGTCATTGCAGTCAAAGACAACAGCAGGTATGCCCGATTCAATTACACGCCTGATTATACGTTCTTTTACTTCCATGTCACAGATAGTATTCGTCATTAAAATAGTACCGTCAAATCTGCTGAAATTTATCAAATTATAGATGCTGTATTCTCCTATGTCAAATCTCTTGCTTTTAAGCATACCGCCGTATGCCGCAAAATACGATATTTCAACACTGTATTCACTAATATCAGTACGGTTATTGCGGTTAATACCGCCGTATGATGCAAAGCAGGATACATTGATGTTATGCTCATGTGTACACTTGTTTATGCCGCTTATTATGTTGTTCTGGTATTCCTCGTCAATACCTGCCGCAACAACAGCGATATGTATTACTTTTTCTTCATTCATTTCTTTCACCATTTTTCATAGTATTGATTGGGATTATTTCAATTTTATTGTATCATTTTTCTCATTAAATTTAAAGGGGAAAACCCAAAAATCATCAATGTGCATAATAAAATATATGTAAATTTAGACAATATGCCGAATTTACAGAAAATTTCGTCTTTTAATTCCTTTAAAATCACTTATCTATGAACGAATAAAATCATGACATCTTAAAGGAGTAATAACAATGAAAAATACTATTATTTTTATTACGGCTGTTCTGCTTTGTGCAGGCACTGTTTCATGCAGTAAAACCAAAGAAAAAACACCCGAAAACACCGAAAGTCCGCAGTCGTACACCGCCGAAAAATTAAGCAATATAGCCTACAAAAAAGAATCCGTAAAACTTCCCGACGGTCTGAATCAGATTTACTGCTTCAATTCATACAACAGCGGAAACGATTATTTTATACTCGGAGCAGGTCTGACTATACCTGAGTTCTGGAAAACAGACAAGGATTTTCAGAACTTTGAAAAAGTTGAAATACCCGATTTTGACATAGGTGTTTCCTATAATATCGACGTGGCTGAAAACGGCGATATTATCGAATTTTTTGTTGACGCTGATTACGGTGATTTACCCGACCCCGACCCTATGGCAGAAGATTACAATGAAGCACTATATGATTCTGTCGCTGAATACAGTTTCAGAATAAATGTATATTCCAAAGACGGCGGACTGCTTGATTCTGTACCTGTGGGAGAATTTCCCGAAACGCCCGACAAATACTTTATAATTGGTTATACCGTTTCTGACGGTAATATTCTTATCGTAAACATAAACGGTACATATCATATATTCAGGATTGACGGTTCATATATCGGTGAACTCTCCGCAGACGACGGCGAAACCGTTGAAGCTGTCGGTCACAATAAGGACGGTTCACTTGTATGTGCCGTAAGTTCAGATGACGGCAAAATGCAGATATGTCAGATAAATAATGACGGCACACTTCAAAAGTCTTCCGTGACTTATGACTTCAGCGAAAGTATTCAGGGCAATATAACTGCGGGAACTGGCGATTATTCAATGTTTGTCCGTTCAAGAAGCACCATTTACGGCATACGTGCGGACAACTCCGACATTGAACCGCTTTTCAGTATAAACTATTCGGGGCTTGGTTCGGATAATATTCAAGGTTTTGTAATGGGCGATGACGGCAGATTCTCAGTCATTGAAAACAATTACAGCGATTTCAGCGTTAAAATGAGAACGTACACACAATGCAGTAAGGAAGAATATGAAAGTATTCCGCATATAACCGTAGGTGCGAGATATGAGGACTATCTGCTTAAAGACTATGTAATCTCTTTCAATGATTCCCACGACGATATGCAGATTGACATTAAACTTTATGAGAACGACTACAGCGGTGAACAGGCAAATTTAATAGGTGACGAAACTTTTGCTAAGGATATGCTCGCAGGAAATATCCCCGACGTGCTTTTAATGGACGATATGAGCGGTAATTTTGGTTCTGCCAATCTCTATAAACAGGGTGTATTGTACGATATGTACGGTTTTATAAACAGTGACGAAAATCTTTCACGTGAAAGCTTTATCCCGAATGTAATGGAAGCTCTCGAAATTGACGGCGGTCTTTATGTACTCCCTAATGTTTTTTCGCTTGACCTCAGATATACAGCAAAGGAAAAGTTTGTGAAAGATATTGAAACGTGGGACTTCAGTTCCTATATGGATATTGTAGAAAATCTTCCGGACGGCGTGGGCATAGACTGGTGGGAAAATTCAGCCGACGGCGAATATGATACAAAATACAGACGCAGATGCTGTTATGACTGGTGCAACTGGGCAGACTTTGAAAATAATACCTGCGATTTCAATAACGACGAATTTATCCGTTACCTGAATTACTGCAACGGTGCGGACGTTATCGACAAAGAACCTGAAACTTATGACCCTGACAACTGGACACCACCGACAGACGAAGAATCAGCTTATAATTTCAAAATGCAGCAGAGACAGTTTATTGATGACCTCGCAATTTTCAATAATTCATATGTAACCGGTTATCATTCTTATCTCTGGCTTACACAAGGAGAGTTCGGCGGTGAACCCATAAGGATTTTAGGTGACATAGGCAATGACAATACTCCAGTAACTTTCAATTTCGGCGGAATAAACGGCTATGCCATAACTACGACTTCCGAAAAACAGGATTTGGCATGGAACTTTGTAAGCAGTATGATAAGCGACGAATTTTATAAAAACTATAAATCCGGTAACGGTTTCTTTGGATTTCCGATAACAAAGAGCGGTCTTGAAATAAAGGCGGAATTTGACAAGCTTCCGCAGAATAATCAATATGAAAAGGGCTTTGAAGATTATACCGGTTATCTGTACTCTTACGGTGTCGGCAACAAGCCCTCAGAAATCGGCTATGTTGATGATGATATAATAGCAGCTGTCAACGCACTTATTGAAAAAGCAGTACCTAAGAAAAGCGGAATATATCCTGCACAGGATTTCTATGATATCGCTTACGAGGAATTTGACAAATTCTTCAACGGGCAGACTACCGCACAGCAGTGTGCCGAAACTATGCAGAGCAGACTTTCGATTTATCTTTCCGAAACTGAATGACAAAAAGGGACGTTTAAAACGTCCCTTTAATTTACTTATGGAATCCGACAATCTTCACTGCCGCAACCGGTGTGCCGATGTCGTCGGTAACGCTCACGTTGTAACAGCAGGTTGAACGACCGTTTTTGATAAGCTGGGTTTCGGCAATAATCCTGTCGCTTTTCGGTACTCCGATAAAAGATATATCAGAAGTTATTGAAACCGTTCCAGCTTTCTGCCAGTTTGAAGCAACGGCAAAAGCAAAGTCTGCCAGTGTAAAATAAACTCCGCCCATTACTCCGCCGACAGCATTCCTGTGATGTTCGGTAATAGTCAGGCTGACTTTTGCGTAATGGTCGCCGATTTCGTCTATTACCGCACCTGTTTCAGTTGCATAACGGTCATTGCGGAACATCTCCCGCACTCTTTCAAGTTCTCCCGTCATATCAGCATACTCATGTCATAAAGTCCAGCTGACTGGTCTTTCAGGAAAACAGCGGCATTTATAGAACCCTCTGCAAAAACGGTCTTTGAAGCGGCGGAATGTGAAAGCGTTATAACTTCGTCGTGACCTGCAAAGATAATATCGTGTTCGCCAACTATTGTACCGCCTCTTATGGCGTGCATACCGATTTCAGACTTCTCACGTTTCTGTCTGCGTGAATGACGGTCATAAACATAATGCTTTGAATTGTCAAGAGTTTCGTTTATAGCATTTGCAAGCATAATTGCTGTACCGCTTGGTGCGTCGATTTTCTGATTGTGATGCTTTTCGACTATCTCAACATCAAACTGATTGCCCAGTACACTTGCGGCTTTCTTTGCAAGTTCGACAAGAAGATTTATTCCAAGCGACATATTGAAAGTAAAGAATACGGGTATCTGCTGTGAAGCATTTTTTATCTTCTGAATCTGTTCATCACTGTAACCAGTTGATGCCACAACTATCGGCGTACCTGTTGCAAGACAGTATTCAAGAAGTCCGTCGAGTGAAGCAGGATTTGAAAAGTCAATAATAACGTCGGGTTTCACTTCAAGTTCCGAGGGCTTTGCAACTATCGGAAAATCCGCATACTGTTCTGTGTAAAGGTCGATTCCTGCAACAACTGTACAGTCCTCACGTTCTTTTATGCAGTTGTAAATAGTCTTGCCCATTTTGCCGTTAGCTCCGCATATGGCTATATTTGTCATTTTCTATACACTTCCTTTTTATTACGGAGGATAAACGGAAAAACGGAGGATAATAAGCTATTTATAACCCTTTTATAACTTCTTTACAGTTGAATATATAATATATATATAATATAATAAATTAAAAAGAGTTTATAAAAACAATATTTATCCTCCGTTATCCTCCGTTAATTATTTTATAAGATTATGCTTTGCGAGTTTTTCCCTTAAAACTGCCTTATGTTCTTCAGACATATCACACAAAGGCATACGGCATGACCCTACTTCAACGCCTGTCATGTTCACTGCCTCCTTGACGGGAATCGGGTTTACTTCGATAAAGAGAGCATTTATAAGGTCAAGATATTCAAGCTGGAGTTTTGTAGCTTCTGCAAAATTATTGTCAAGACAATACTGCACCATGTCGTGCATCTGCTTCGGGATAACGTGTGAAGCCACGGAAATAACACCCTTTGCACCGAGTGACATTAACGGCACTACCATATCATCATTACCGCTGTAAACGTCGATAACGTCACCGCACTCTGCAATAAGCTTTGCACAGTAACTTATATTACCGCTTGCTTCCTTTACAGCGACAATATTCTTATGCTTTGCGAGTTCCTTTATCGTGCTTACATCAAAGCCCATGCCTGTTCTGCCAGGGATATTATAGAGAACTATAGGAATATTAACAGCGTCTGCAATAGTGTTGAAATGCATAACAAGACCTTTCTGTGTAGTCTTGTTGTAATATGGAGTTACAAGAAGAAGAGCGTCTGCACCGACTGCCTCTGCCTCCTTTGAAAGTTCAACAGCATACCTTGTGTCGTTGCTTCCTGTACCTGCAATTACAGGCACTCTTTTAGCTGTCCTTTCGACTGCATAACGGATACATTCAAGGTGTTCCTCATCGGTCATTGTAGATGATTCCCCCGTAGTTCCGCAGATAATAATTGCATCTGTACCGTTTTCAATCTGACTGTCAATCATTTCGCCGAGACGGTCATAATTAACTGAACCGTCCTTATTGAAAGGTGTGATAATTGCAATACCTGCACCTGTAAAAATCGTGTTTTTCATTATGAAACTCTCCTTTCAGAAAGATAATTTATTCAATGTATAAACCTGCCATTCTTTTTCCTGTTTCATTCCGTGGGATTCATAGAATCCGGCGGAACTGCTGTTCCATACGGCACACTTCAGCTCTATCTGTTCACAGTCGTCAGCTACGGCAATTTCCTTTGCCTTTTCAAGAAACTTTCTGCCTATACCGTAACCCCTGTAATCTTCACAGACATACAAATCTTCAATATAAAGAATTTTTCTGCCCGAAAAAGTCGTATACTTATAGAAAATATTCATTACGCCGACAGGTTTATTGTCAATATATGCAATGAAATTCATTAACGCACCTGTTTCAACAAGTTCCTTAAAACGCTGTGGTGTCATTGTAAAAATATCAAGTGCGTCATGATATTCCATAAGTTCTTTTGTGAGTGAATACGCTGTATCGGTTTCAGAAGATGAAGCGGATTTTATATCAATGTTCATCAGTCGAAATAGCCCTTTGCCGCAAGAAGTTCGGCAAGAAGTACGCCGCCGCCTGCTGCACCTCTTAATGTATTGTGTGAAAGGCACACAAATTTATAATCATACTGTGTATCTTCACGGAGGCGACCCGTTGAAACTGCCATACCGTTTTCAAGATTCCTGTCAAGCTTTGCCTGCGGTCTGTTGTCGTCTTCAAAATAGTGAATGAACTGCTTGGGTGCTGAAGGTAATTCAAGTTCCTGCGGTACGCCTTTAAAGTCTGCCCAGAGCTTAATAATCTCTTCTTTAGTGGGTTTCTGTTCAAAGCTTACAAACACAGCTGCTGTGTGACCGTCCGAAACAGGTACACGGAGGCACTGTGTTGTGATTGACGGTGCAGAAGCCTTTACTATTTCATTTCCCTGAATTTCACCCCATACTTTCAAAGGTTCCTGTTCGGACTTTTCTTCTTCTCCGCCGATATACGGAATAAGATTGTCAACCATTTCAGGCCATGTCTCAAAATTCTTGCCTGCTCCCGAAATTGCCTGATAAGTGCAGGCAAGCACATTCTTAAGACCGAATTTTTTAAGGGGGTGAAGTGCAGGCACATAACTTTGAATAGAACAGTTTGACTTTACTGCAATAAATCCCCTTTTAGTGCCAAGACGTTCTCTCTGTGCCTTTATGATTCCGATATGTTCGGGATTGATTTCAGGAACTACCATAGGAACGTCGGGAGTAAATCTGTGTGCGGAGTTATTGGAGACTATCGGACATTCTGCCTTTGCATAAGCTTCTTCGAGAGCCTTTATTTCGTCCTTTTTCATGTCAACCGCACAGAAACAGAAATCAATCATTCCTGCAATTTTTTCTATGTCTGCCGTTGCGTCGAGAAGTACCATACTCTTCATGGATTCAGGCATGGGCACTGCCATTTTCCAGCGGTTTCCTGCCACTTCCTCATATGTCTTTCCTGCACTTCTCGGTGAAGCTGCAAGAACCTTTACATTAAACCACGGGTGATTTTCAAGCAGGGTGGCGAAACGCTGTCCGACCATGCCCGTTGCACCTATGATACCTACATTGTACTGTTTCATTAAAAAACATCTCCTTGTAAATTTTTACAAAAATAATAAAAACCTGTTGCAAACAGGTTCACCATACGTTATAATAGAAATACTGGCATACAAAAATTCATATGCGATAGCTCTCCATCATTATATGATGACAGTCAAAAACCTGTTAAGCCATTGACCAGAACTGAATTTACCAGAGACAGTTCTTCGGCGGTTTCACCTTTCGCTGAATACCATCGGACTGGTTATCCGGTATTCAGGTACTGATTTTAACCGCACCTCTACCTTGTCTATAATAATATCACTTTAGTTTTGTTATGTCAAGGGGTTTTGAAAATTTTTTAAAAAGGAGTTAATGCAAATGAGAATACTTTTCTGTAAAATCGCACACATGAAGTATTATAAGGGAATTATTAAAAATGTCGACGAGCCATACAGCAAAGCCAGTTATATTCAAAAAAACGGACAAGCAGGCGAAGAATATAACTTTGACTCAGTATTTGATAATGAAAACGAAATCTGTATTGGTTATGTCAGATATGGTGGAGAACAGATACACATTGAAAAAATCAAAGGCTGTGAAAAAATGAAAAATACAGATAGCATCGATGATATACTTGTCATATGGTTCACAACTACCAAAACACATGAAAATATTGTAGTAGGTTGGTATAAACACGCAACCGTATATCGTCGTTGTATAAATGCATTTATTAACGACGAAGAAGGTAATTATGACCATACTCGAGAATACAGTGCAAAAGCTGATTATGAAAACTGTGTACTTCTGCCAGATGACGGTACAAGAAGTCTGTGGAAAGTCCCATACAGCAAAAAAGATGGATATGGATTTGGTCAATCTCATATATGGTATGCCCGTGAAGAAAAGGCTGAAAACTATCTGAAATCGCTTGTTGAAAGAATAAACAGCTACAACGGTGAAAACTGGGTTGACAAATATCCCGATTAATCATAAAGGAGTATAAAATGTTCAAATTACTTAAAACAGATAACAAAGCACGTCGTGGAGAGGTTGAAACCGTTCACGGAACTTTCCAGACACCGTGCTTCATGAACGTCGGAACTGCCGCAGCTATAAAGGGCGGTATATCGTCGGTTGACCTTAAAGAACTCAAAACACAGGTTGAATTATGCAATACATATCATCTGCACTTACGTCCGACAGATAAAGTCATAAAGCAAATGGGCGGTCTGCACAAGTTCATGAACTGGGACAAGCCCATTCTTACAGACAGCGGCGGATTTCAGGTTTTTTCACTTGCTAAACTCCGTAAAATCAAGGAAGAAGGCGTTTATTTTGCGTCACATATAGACGGTCACAGAATTTTCATGGGTCCTGAGGAAAGTATGCAGATACAGTCTAACTTAGGGTCTACCATAGCTATGGCTTTCGACGAATGTATTGAAAATCCGTCACCATATAAATATGTTGTAAATTCTATCGAACGTACTACACGCTGGCTTTACCGCTGTAAAGAGGAAATGGCACGCCTCAACAGTCTGCCCGATACAATAAACAAACATCAGATGCTTTTCGGAATAAATCAGGGTTCGACTTTCGACGACCTGCGTATAAAACACATGGAAGACATAGCCAAACTTGACCTTGACGGCTATGCCATAGGCGGTCTTGCCGTCGGTGAGGAAACTTCCGAAATGTACCGTATTATCGACGTTGTAGAGCCTTATATGCCTGTAAACAAGCCACGCTACTTAATGGGTGTCGGTACACCCTCTAATATTATAGAGGCTGTCGCAAGAGGGGTTGATATGTTTGATTGTGTTATGCCAAGCAGAAACGCACGTCACGCTACTGTATTTACGTGGAGCGGTATAATGCACTTAGGCAACAAGTGTTATGAAACTGACCCACGTCCCGTTGACGAACAGTGCGACTGCCCGACCTGCCGTAATTTTTCAAGGGCATATATCCGTCATCTTTTCAAGGCAAATGAACAGCTTGCAGGACGGCTTGCGGTTCAGCACAATCTTTACTTCTATAATACCCTTACGGAAAAAATCCGTGAAGCCATTGACAATAACCAGTTTGAACAGTTCAGACACAAGTATTCGGAACTGCTTGCAACAAGAATTTAAGGAGGATTTTTTATGGAACTTTCAGTCTTTTTCAAAAGCATTATAGATATGGACGATATGCCTGTTGTTATATGTGATACAAACCATACAATTATATACATGAATCCGACAGCCGTTGAGAGATATAAAAAACGTGGCGGTGCTTCACTTGTCGGAAGTTCACTGCTTGACTGTCACAATGACAAGTCTAATATTATGATAAAAAAAGTTGTTGAGTGGTTCGGGAAGAGTGCGGAAAACAACAGGGTTTTCACATTCCACAACGAAAAGGAAAACAAAGATGTATATATGATAGCACTGCGTGACAATGACGGAAAACTTATCGGATATTATGAAAAACATGAATGTCGTAATCCCGAAACCGAAACACGTTACAATATTGAATTATGAAATCTGAATGGAAAGAATGCACTATTTCTGATTTAGGAGAAGTTGTCGGCGGTGCTACGCCCTCAACAAAAAAGCCTGAAAATTACAAAAACGGTAATATTTCTTGGATTACTCCTAAAGATTTATCGACTTTTAGTGGAAGATTTATTATCCGTGGCGAACGAAATATAACAGAAATGGGCTTGAATAGTTGTTCAACGAGGCTTTTACCGCCTAATACAGTACTTTTTTCCTCTCGTGCACCGATAGGATATATCGCCATCGCTGAAAAAGAAATGTGTACAAATCAGGGATTTAAAAGTGTTATCCCTAATTCTGATACAGATTATATGTTTCTCTATTACCTGCTCAAATTCAATAAGAATAATATTGAGAATATGGGTAGCGGAACTACTTTCAAGGAAGTATCAGGTAATACGATGAAAGCAATTAAAGTATGTGTGCCTGTTGATATAGAGGAGCAACGTAGGATAGGAGCAGTACTGTCTGCAATAGATGATAAGATAGAACTTAATACAGCAATAAATGAAAATTTAGAGCAACAGGCACAGACAATTTTCAAGTCTTGGTTTGTGGATTTTGAGCCATTCGGGGGGATTATGCCAAATGATTGGCGTATAGGGATAACTTCTGAAATTATAGAATTACACGATTCAAAACGAGTACCTTTATCTGGTGCAGAGCGTGATAAAATGGATAAAATCTATCCATATTACGGTGCAACATCATGTATGGATTATGTAGACAATTACCTATTTGATGGTATATATCTATTGCTTGGTGAAGACGGAACAGTAATCAACAAAAACGAATTTCCGATTTTGCAATATGTTTATGGCAAGTTTTGGGTAAATAATCATGCACATATTATTACTGGGAAATTAGGCTATACAGTTGAAATTCTTTATCTGCTGTTCAAACAAACTAACATAAAACATATTGTAACAGGTGCAGTTCAGCAGAAAGTCAGTCAAACAAATTTAAAGAAAGTACCTATTATTATTCCTGATATTAAATCATTGAATTGTTTTAACGAAAAAATACAGCCTTTATTTGCGATGATAAGAAAAAATCGTGATGAGATAAAAACTCTTTCTGCCCTCCGTGATACTCTGCTCCCGAAACTCATGAACGGCGAAATAGACGTATCAGAAATTAAAATATGAAAAAAGGAGAATATTATGGAATTATTAAAATCTGACTTCTGGTATAATCTGCCCGAAAGTCTCATAGCACAGACACCTGTTGAGCCCCGAAACTCTTCAAGAATGATGTGTGTGAACCGTCAGACAGGTGCGGTTGAACACGACCATTTCTATAATTTATGCAGTCATCTTAAAAAGGGTGATTTGCTTGTCATGAACGATTCAAGGGTTATTCCTGCAAGACTTTACGGTGAAAAAATCGAAAACCATACTTTTATTGAATTTCTGCTACTTGAACAGAAAGGCGATAAGTTATGGGAAATTATCTGTCGTCCCGCAAAAAAAGCTAAAAAAGGTGTAAAATTCTCTTTCGGGGACGGTCGGCTTATTGCGGAAGTAGTGGAGGCTAAGGACGACGGAAACAGAATCGTTAAATTTGAGTGTGAGGGAAATTTTTTCACTGCTCTCGAAGATATAGGACAGATGCCGTTACCGCCATACATCACCGAAAAACTCGAAAACAAAGAACGCTATCAGACTGTATATTCCCGTGAACTCGGTTCAGCAGCCGCCCCGACCGCAGGACTTCATTTTACTCCCGAAATGATTGATGAACTTCACGAAAAAGGCATTAAAACCGCTTTTGTCACGCTTCATGTCGGTCTGGGAACTTTCCGACCAGTAAAAGAGGATAATGTACTTAATCACAAAATGCACAGTGAACACTATTATCTGCCACAGGAAACCGCCGATTTAATCAACAAAACAAAAGCAAACGGCGGACGTGTTATAGCCGTCGGCACTACCGCCTGCCGTACTCTTGAAAGTGTTGCGACTTTCTACAACGAAATTTCCGCACATGAGGGCTATACGGACATTTTTATTTATCCGTCCTATAAATTCAAGTGCATTGACGGTCTTATTACTAATTTCCACTTGCCTGAAAGTACGCTGATTATGCTCGTATCTGCCTTTATGGGTTACGACAACACCATGAACGCCTATAAAACCGCCGTTGACGAAAAATACAGATTTTTCAGTTTCGGCGACTGTATGTGTATTCTGTAAAAAGGAGAAACAACCATGATAACCGCTATTTTTGACCTCGACGGCACTCTTGCCGATACAATTTGCGACCTCGCCGACGCTACCAATTTCGCTCTTGAAAAACTTGGCTATTCGGTTCACCCTTATGAAAGTTATAAAAAATTCGTCGGAAACGGTGTTCAGAAACTCTGCTACCGTGCGTTACCCGACGACAAAAAAAACGATACCGAAAAACTTCTTGAAATTTTCAGCGAGTACTATGGCGGACATTTTCTTGATAAAACAACCCTCTACGACGGTATGAAAAACTGTCTTGACATTCTCAGGGAAAATAATGTCACGCTTGCCGTCGCTACCAACAAACCACAGAATTTCGCCCGACAGATTATAAAAAAACTTCTCCCCGAATATGATTTTATAAAGGTTCTTGGTGGCTGTTCCGAACGTCCGAAAAAACCCGATACCGCTGTTATAACAGAAATAATTTCGGAACTTCCCGAAGATAATCATGTATTTATGATTGGCGACAGCAACGTTGATATTCAGACCGCAAAAAATACAGGTATATATTCGATAGGCTGTGTGTGGGGATTCAGAGGACGTGAAGAACTTGTCAACGCAGGTGCGGACTTCATAGCTGAAACACCGTCCGATATAGCACGATTTATTGTAAAATGAAAATACTTGTTATTGCCGACGAGGAAAGCCGTTCACTGTGGGACTACTGGGACAAGTCCAAAACAGACGGCATTGACCTTATACTTTCATGCGGTGACCTGAAAGCTGAATATCTGTCTTTCCTTACTACTATGACTAATGCTGATGTTCTGTATGTTCACGGCAACCACGACGAAAGCTATTTACAGAAATCACCCGAAGGCTGTATATGTGTTGACGATAAAATCATTAACTACAACGAAATAAGAATTTTCGGTCTCGGCGGTTCAATGAGGTATGGCAACGGACATTTTCAGTTTACAGAAAAGGAAATGCAAAGCCGTATCAGAAAACGCCGTTTAAGTCTGATTAAAAACAAGGGTTTTGATATTCTGCTGACCCATGCACCCGCAAGAAATATCAACGATATGGACGATTTGACACATAAGGGTTTCAGTTGTTTCAATGAACTTATTCAAAAATATAACCCGAAATTTTTCATTCATGGTCATGTCCACAAAACTTATGGGCATTTTCAACGCACTCAGACAGTCGGCGAAACAACTGTTGTAAATGCCTTTGAAAAATATATTATAGAAATATAGAAGAGGTATTTTCTATGAATTATAATAATCTCAGTGAAGACTTCTGGGAAAAATTCAGTTTTTCCGGAAACATTATTTATAAAGAAACATGGCTTGATGAAGATATGCTTATGGTTGAATATCCCGAAAAACTTACGCTTGATGCAGGATTTTACAACGGAACTTTCATAATTTACATAATATGGGATAATAACTGGCAGTCACCTGTTGCACAATATACCTGCAAAACCGTTGAAAACTTTGAAAAGCTGATATGTCTTGCTATTGAACAGGTTGAAAAGGAAATCAAACTGAAACGTTTTTCCTATTACGGCAAACTATGGGAGACTATAAGAATAAAATATGACTAAAAAAATCCCCTCACAAAAGAGGGGAATTTTTGTATATATTATTATTTGCCGATTTTCGCAACTTTAAGCATATTTGTACTTCCCGAAACGCCGATAGGTACACCTGCCGTAATGGTAACTATATCGCCGTCCTGTGCCAGTCCGTGAGATTCTGCCGCCTCAACAGCCGCCGAAAAAAGCTCGTCTGTGCTTTTCTTTTCACCGATAATAAGCGGTATGACACCCCAGCTCATATTCATCTGACGCTGTGCGGTTTCACCTGTAGTACAGCATATGATAGGACATAAGGGACGATATTTTGAAATAAGCCTTGCTGTCTGTCCGCAGAGTGACACAGTAATAATTGCCCTTGCATTGAGGTCGTGTGCGGTTGTAACGGTTGCGTGTGCAATAGCCTCGGCAATATTGCTGTTCGGCTCTGTACGGCGTGCGGCAAACTCACCCTTATAGTCGATATTGTTTTCTGTGGTTTCGGCGATTAATGCCATTGTCTTTACTACTTCAACAGGATATGCACCTGCTGCCGTCTCTCCCGAAAGCATTATTGCACTTGTGCCGTCATAGATAGCATTGGCAACATCCGTTATCTCTGCACGGGTAGGACGTGGATTTGTTATCATTGATTCAAGCATCTGTGTAGCTGTGATAACCTGTTTTCCTGCGTTATAGCCTTTATGGATAAGTTCTTTCTGAATTGCGGGAATACGCTCGAAAGGTATTTCAACACCCATGTCGCCTCTTGCCACCATAATACCGTCAGCTGCTTCAAGAATCTCGTCGATGTTTTCAACACCGTCAGTGTTCTCGATTTTTGCAATTATACGCACGTCGAACCAGCCTAAACTATGTGTGAACTTTCTTAAATAGTTTATGTCGGCAGCAGTACGCACAAAACTTGCGGCTATGAAATCAAACCCCATTTTTGCACCAAATTCAAGGTCATTCATGTCGCTTTCACTCAGATAAGGCATTGAAAGCTTTACTCCGGGAACGTTTATTCCCTTGTTGTTTGAAAGTGTTCCGCCATGAATCACACGGCAGGTTATTTCAGTGTTAGTCACTTTCTCCGCAAGAAGTTCAATAACACCGTCATTTATAAGTATTCTTGTTCCTATGCTTACATCACGGGGCAGTTTCTTGAAACTTATGCTTCCCCTCTGATTGTCGCAAAGAATATCTTCTGTTGTGAGGACATACAAATCACCGTCGTAAATTTCAACAGGCTTGTCGTCAACGAACTTTCCCAGACGGATTTCAGGACCTTTTGTGTCAAGCAGAGTGGCAACAGGTAAATCAAGCTCTTCACGGAGTTCCTCAACCATACGGAAACGCTGTTCATGCGTTTCATAGTCTCCGTGCGAAAAGTTGAAACGTGCCACATTCATACCTGCAAGCATAAGTTCACGCATGATATTCTTATCATCGGTAGCAGGACCGATTGTACAGACAATTTTTGTTTTTCTCATAAAATTTACTCCTTATTATTAATCAAAGCTTTTTCAGCTTTGCATGGTTAGCCATTATTCTTTTTGTACCTGCCTTGTCAAACTCTATTTCAAGAAGTGCGTCGTTTGCCATAGCCTTTGAGGAAATAACAGTGCCTTCACCGAAAACATTGTGCTGAACTCTCTCGCCTGCCGAATATGAAATATTTTCCGCATTTGAGGGAGCAATGGAATGCATTCTATTGCGTGCAAGCTGCTGCTGAAGAGTTGAGGAATGTACGGCAGTAACGGGGTTATCGTTTTCATTGATTTTATTTTTCATTCTTACGGCATTGTCATGCTTTTCTATGAGTTCGTTTCCGATTTCACGCATAAAACGTGAAGTGACATTCCTGTGTATCTGTCCGAAAAGCATACGCTGTCCCGCACTTGTAAGATAAAGTTTTTTCTTTGCACGTGTTATAGCAACGTATGCAAGACGGCGTTCCTCCTCCAAATCTTCCTCATTGTCGAAAGAGCGTGAACTGGGAAAAATACCCTCTTCCATACCGATTACAAAAACATTTTCATATTCAAGACCCTTTGCTGAATGAACTGTCATAAGTGTAACCTTATCTTGTGAAGTATCATCACGGTCGGCTTCCGTGTAGAGTACTATATCTTCCAGAAAACCGCTGAGTGTCGGTCTTGCGGTTGACTTCATATACTGAACTATCGAAGAACGTAATTCATTTGTGTTTTCAATCTTCGCCTCCGCATTTTCAAGTGTGTTGAGATATTCAAGATAACCCGTCTTTTCAAGCGTATAGTCAAAAAATTCGTCAAGAGGAAGCTCATATGATTTTTCTATAAGCGACTCAAAAAGAACAGCCGTATTTTTCAGTGTATTTACTTTCTTTGCGAGAGGTGTATATTCCTCACACCTTTTCATTACACCGAACGGTGAAATATTCAAATCACGGCTTATGTCTTCAATAAGTGCAACCGTCGTTTCGCCTATATTACGCTTCGGTTCGTTTATTATACGCTTGAAACGGAGCATATCATTAGGATTGTTCACAAAAGCAAGATAGGCGATAATATCTCTTATTTCCTTGCGGTCGTAAAAAGATACTCCACCATAAACTTTACAAGGAATATTTGAACTGACAAGTACTTTTTCTAAAACATTAGACTGGGCATTCATTCTATAAAGTACAGCACAATTTGAATATTTTCCTGTTTCGTCATGTATTTGCCGAATAGTATCAGCAATAAACCTTGCCTCATCATTTTCATCAAATGCTTTATACCAATACACTTTAGAACCCTGATTACTATCTGTCCAAAGTGTTTTTTCTTTTCTTTTCACATTATGATGTATCAAAGAATTAGCAGCATCTAAAATCATCTGAGTCGAACGATAATTTTGTTCAAGACGAATAATTTTTGCACCTGAAAGTTTACTTTCATTATTTTCATCATCTAATTGTTGTTCAAGGCGTATAACCTTTGTAGCACTAAATTCCTTTTCAAAGTTTAAAATATTGCCGATGTCTGCACCCCTGAATTTATATATACTTTGGTCGTCATCGCCCACAACACATATATTCTGTGCTTCTCCTGCGAGCATTGAAACAAGTCTGAACTGAACATAGTTCGTATCCTGATATTCGTCAACCATTATATATTTAAAACGTTCCTGATATTTTTTAAGGGTTTCGGGGTACTTTTCAAAAACTTCAACCGTAAGTGTAATAATATCGTCGAAATCAAGAGCGTTTGCCTGTTTCAGCCTTTCCTGATAAACATTGTATATGCGTGCGATTATTTTTCTGCGGTAGTCTGCTCCCGCATCGGCAAGCATCTTTTCGGGTGAAATCATATTGTTTTTTGCAGAACTTATTTCACTCTGCACCATACTTACAGCAAACAGTTTTTCGGAAATATCCATTTCTTCACGCATTATGGAATTTATAAGCCTTTTGCTGTCGTCCGAATCATATATTGTAAAATCTTTTCCGTAGCCGAGAGATTCAATTTCAGTCCTTAAAATCCTCACGCACGCCGAATGAAATGTTGAGGCATTTATTCTCCGACCGTCTTCACCGAGTATGTCAGACAGTCTTTCCCTGAGTTCAGCCGCCGCCTTGTTTGTAAAGGTAATTGCAAGAATGTTCCACGGCTTTACCGTATCAACCGCTATTATATCCTGAACGTCAAGAACAGCGTCGGGGTCGTCGTCATACTCACCTTCTGCATAGTCTTTCAGAAATTCAATATCATTCGGACGTGCGTCACCTGTTTCGTCGGCATAGGCATTTCCGAATTTAATCATGTTTGCTATGCGGTTTACAATAACAGTTGTTTTTCCGCTTCCTGCTCCGGCAAGGACAAGCACCGGTCCGTTTACAGTAAACACAGCTTCCTGCTGCATCTCATTCATACGACTGAAATACTTTTTCAGTGCAGCTTTTTTTTGCTTGTAAAAAGAAATATTATTCATAAAAAGTCTCCATTAATTTTATAGTAATATGGGAAAGAGAATTATATTATGCACATTATAAAAGACTGCCGTTATGTTTTTAGTGTATGTATTCCCAAATAAATATTATATCATATCTGTCAAGACCTGTTTTCTTCCGCATATTTTCGGTACAATATGCGGTTTATGTATTTATACCATATCTATTTTATCACAAATTCACCACCATGTCAACGCCGTTTTTTCAAAGTTGTCCAAAACATTGATACAAAAAAAGCGGATATTTTTGTTGACTTTACTGTGAAATAATGATAAAATAAATTTATTCGTAATTAAAACGGAGGTAAAATATATGTATGAACTTAAAAGACTTATAAAAGAACTTTGCCCCGATGGTGTGGAATACCTTCCGTTATGGTCTGTTACAATCTGGGATAAAAAATTTAAATCTGTCGCAAAAGGAAAACAGAAAAAGTCTATTTCCTATCCTTATTTATTGGCAAATGATTTATTCGCACTCGAAAAAGAAAACGGAAACGTTTTTCTTCTGTCCACAGGCGAACAAACAGGCTGGACAACTGAAGAACTTGCAGGTAAAAATATATGTGATGGTGAAGTTGTAACTATTCCATGGGGGAAATCAAGAAAAGTAACAGACTGTATAAAATATTATAAAGGAAAATTTGTTACAGCTGATAACAGGATAGCTACATCTTTTGATACAAATATTTTGTTAAACAAATATCTGTATTATTGGATAATGACAAAAGGAGATTTAATTGATACTTTTTATCGTGGCTCGGGAATCAAACATCCCGATATGAGTAAAATTTTAGATTTAAAAATTCCTCTCCCTCCTGTAGAGGTACAACGTGAAATTGTTCGCATACTTGACGATTATTCAGAAAGAAATGAAAATCTTATAAAAGAACTTTATAAAGAAATTGATTTAAGAAGAAAACAATACGAATACTACAGGGACAAACTTTTACAGTTCAAATGAAAAAATTTTCTTTTTTACCTGTTGACAAAACAAAGCGGATATGATATTATTTATTTATATTTCAAAAGCTGTGACGGAAAGAAGTAAATATAATTCGGATTTATGCAGAGAGCTGTTGTGTGGTGTGAAACAGTATGAAGTATTATATTGAAGTAGTTCCTGAGCTTTGGCGGTGAACGGATTCAGTATTCAGTAACCGTCAACGTACTTTCCCACGTTACAGGGAACGAGGCTTTAAGGCTTCACGAAGTGCAGGGAAAATTTTCCCTGAAGTCAGGTGGTAACACGGATATTTTTCCGCCCTGAACCCTTTGCGGTTTGGGGCTTTTCTGTTGTTGCCGAATATTATAAAAAAGGAGTTTACCAGATGGCAAAAGAACTTGCAAAGTCCTACAATCCGAAAGATTTTGAGGACAGAATCTACACTGCATGGAATGAAAAAGGCTGTTTCCGTGCAGAAGTCGACCCGAAGAAAGTCCCCTATACAATCGTTATCCCACCCCCGAACATAACAGGACAGCTTCACATGGGTCATGCCCTTGACGAAACTTTACAGGATATTCTTATCCGCTGGAAAAGAATGTGCGGTTATTCTGCACTGTGGCTTCCCGGTACAGACCATGCTGCCATTGCCACAGAAGCTAAAATAGTTGAGGCAATGCGTAAAGAGGGCGTTACTAAAGAAGATTTAGGGCGTGACGGCTTTATGGAACGTGCATGGGAATGGAAAAAGCAGTACGGCGGACGTATCGTTGAACAGCTTAAAAAACTCGGTTCTTCATGCGACTGGTCAAGAGAACGTTTCACTATGGACGAGGGCTGTTCAAAGGCTGTAAAGGAAGTGTTTGTCAAGTACTACAACAAGGGTCTTATTTACAGAGGAGAGAGAATTATAAACTGGTGTCCGAAATGTAAAACGTCCCTTTCAGACGCAGAAGTTACTTTTGAGGAGCAGGCAGGTCATTTCTGGCATATCCGCTATCAGATTAAAGATACTGACCAGTATCTTGAACTTGCCACAACACGTCCCGAAACACTCTTAGGCGATACGGCAGTGGCAGTAAATCCGAAAGACGAACGTTATAAGGATTTAATCGGAAAGACAGTTATTCTGCCTATCGTTCACAGGGAAATCCCGATTGTTGCAGACGATTACGTTGAAATGGACTTTGGGACAGGCGTTGTAAAAATCACTCCTGCCCATGACCCGAACGACTTTGAAGTAGGTTTAAGACATAATCTTCCCGTTATCAATGTTATGAACGACGATGCAACCATTACCGATGATTACCCGTCTTATGCAGGTATGGACAGATACGAAGCAAGAAAAGCTATCGTTGCAGACCTCGAAAAAGAGGGGGCATTGGTTGAAATTGAGGATTACAGCCATAATGTCGGAACTTGCTACAGATGTGGAACAACAGTAGAGCCGAAAGTCTCGACACAGTGGTTTGTAAAAATGCAGCCCCTTGCAAAACCTGCAATAGATGCAGTAAAGAACGGCGACACAAAGTTTGTGCCTGAACGTTTTGACAAAATTTATTTCCACTGGCTTGAAAATATCCGTGACTGGTGTATTTCACGTCAGATATGGTGGGGACATCAGATACCTGCATTTTATTGCGACGAATGCGGTGAAATGACCGTAACAAAAGAAAATTCATGTAATTGTCCGAAATGCAACAAGCCCATGAGACAAGACCCCGACACACTTGACACATGGTTCAGCTCTGCTCTCTGGCCTTTCTCAACCCTCGGTTTCCCCGAAAACACCAAAGACCTTGAATACTTCTATCCGACAAATACCCTCGTTACAGGCTATGACATCATTTTCTTCTGGGTTATAAGAATGATGTTCAGCGGTCTTGAAAATATGGGAAAAGTTCCGTTTGATACCGTTCTTATTCACGGACTTGTGCGTGATTCGCAGGGTCGCAAGATGTCCAAGTCTCTCGGAAACGGCATTGACCCACTCGAAGTTATCAACGAATACGGTGCGGACGCTCTCCGTTTCATGCTTGCTACAGGTAATTCCCCTGGCAACGATATGCGTTATATCGACGAAAAAGTAAAATCTGCACGTAACTTTGCAAATAAACTCTGGAACGCTTCTCGCTTTATCATGATGAATCTTCCCGACGACTATGAATTTGAAGAACTTCCCGAGGAACTTGAACTTGAGGACAAGTGGCTTGTCAATAAATTCAACAGGCTTGCAAGGGAAGTAAATGAAAATCTTGAAAAGTTTGAACTCGGTGTTGCTTCCCAGAAACTCTATGACTTCATATGGGACGTTTACTGCGACTGGTACATTGAACTCACCAAACCTCGTATTCAGGCAGGCGGTGAAACCATGAAAAAAGCTCAGGACGTTCTTGTATGGGCTATGCAGGGTATGCTTAAACTGCTCCACCCGTTCATGCCGTTTATCACAGAGGAGATATGGCAGGTTCTCACAAACGGAAAGTCCATGATTATACTTGAGGAATATCCGCAAAGTACGGTGATTTTCAATTTTGACAACGAGGAAAAGCAGTTTGAGAAAGTAATTTCTGCCATAAAAGCCGTAAGAAACACACGCAGTGAAATGAATGTCCCGCCGTCTGTAAAGGCTAAACTCTTCATTGAAACTGCTGAACCGGAGTTATTCAGTTCGTGTGCGTTGTTCTTTGAAAAACTTGCGTCTGCGTCGTCTGTTGAGGCAGGGGAAAAATTTGATGTTCCCGATTCCGCAAACGCCGTTACCGATTCCGCAAGAATTTTTATTCCTATGGACGAACTCGTTGACAAGGAAAAGGAAATTGCA
>CAMWVV010000015.1 GCA_947177755.1 uncultured Ruminococcus sp.
ATTCAGCTGTGCAGAATATATAAAATTTTCCAAACTTTTTTGTATACTAATACAAAAATGAATTTTTCTGTAAGAGAATTGAAATCCTGAGCAGTCTAATAATTGAACGAAAGCTTAAGCCGTTTATAAAAATATTCTCAAAGGAGGAATCATTATGTTGAACAGAAAAGCAAAACTCTCATTGGTGACAGCATTTGCAACCGCAATTTCTGCACTGACACCATTGTCAGTAACTGCCACCCCCATTCAGACACCGGTGAAATCAGACATAAGTGTAATACCCGAAAATTACACAAGGGTATATGCAAACACTCCCGAAGAACCACTACAGACTGCTACTACAATTTCAGGTGATTTTCAGTTGGCATACACCGAGCCCGAAGAATCAACTATCCATAACCGCCTGTATCCCGTCACGACAGCAGGAAAGCAGGGAGAAACGCCATCAAATTTCCCGATAAAAGAAAAAAAGGATGTAACGGTAAATGTAGTTGACTCCGAAACAGGAGAACCCATTGAAGGCGTACAGGTAAGATTCGTGGAAACAGAAACACCTACCAGCAATATGATAAAACGTAATTTCGGAATATTCACGACTTCTGAAACAGGTGAATTAATACTGCCCGATTTAGACTACACACTTGAGGATACAAGCTCAATGTTTCTGCTTACTGCCGTCATTGAACATCTTCCGCTGGAATATACCTACCGTGGAAATGAAACAATGATAATAGACCATATAGTTGATACAGGTGACTGGCACGCAAGGGGTGAAGAAGTCTATCACTCTACTGAAACTTTAACAATCTCACTCGACCGTGCATACGAAAAACATTTCAATGTATCATGCAGTATTATTGACAGCACAAACGGTAAACAGGTTGAAGGCGCACACATGGTTTTTTCAGGACCGCTGAACTGCCGTGAATCATGGTATACTTCAGGAAATGACCCCTATGTTATAGAAGATGTAAGATGTCTGTTATATAAAAACAATCCTGAAGCATTTTATAATCTCGAAACTTACAGTCTGCCCGAAGGATATGTATTTGACTATTCGAGAGAATCAAACGAACATCTGAAAATCACTCCCGATTTCACGGGTAATGCGGAACTTGTTGTTTATGTCGTTCCGCAAAATATGGCACAGCCTATAAAAACAACAGGTCCTCATATGACACAGCCTGTAAAAACAACGGGTCCTTATCTGCCGTCAATGAATACTGCCACAACCACCACTACAGCTTTTACAGACTACACAACTACTACACAGACTACAGCTGTTGAATACCGTAATTGTGACAGTTGCGGCAAGGAAATAAAAGTTTCTGACGGTATAATGACACCTCTCGGAATGTTCGTCTGCAAAGATTGCAGAGCTTCGGGAATCGGCGGTACTCGTCCCGTATTTCCGGATAAAACGGAAACCGTAACTCAGACATCTGTTAACGGCGAAACTACACGTCCCGTTACAACAAGTGTCACTACTGCTAAAGACGGACTGTATCACGGAAAATTTCAGGCAATGTGCTTTGCAATCGACGCTACAACAGGAGAAAAAATCAGCGGTGCAGAATTACAGTTATTTGACGAAAACGGACATATAATTGAATCATGGGATTCATCTGAAAAATGTGGTCATCAGATTGATATTGACTACACTATGGACAGTGCAGATTCATATAAAACATATCAGCTTTCAATGCTCAAACTTCCCGAAGGCTATAAATTTGCAGGAATTGCCGACCAGACAGCAGAAGGATTACTTTCGGATTACCGCAAAATAGACTACGGATTCAAAGGAGTTGCAACTTTTGCAGTCTATGTGATTCCGGAAAACTACGTTTTCGACGAAACAGGTGTAAAACCTTGGCAGACAACAAGAACACTTCCCCAAACTACCGCAACAACAGCAAGCAACGGTATGCAGCTTACTTTTGCTGCCACTACTTTAGCAATAGGAAAAATAGACCTTGATTCAGTACCTGAAAAAGTAAACTACACAACAGGTGAAAAACTTGATTTGACAGGTCTTGGCGTAAGCATGAGACATGAACTGGGAGTAAACGGCAAGGACGGAGTCAATGTTATATTTGATAATGTGAATCCTGCTGACTATCCCGAAGCTTTTATAGTAAACACTCACGATTTTGACAGCACAAAGGCAGGTACTTACACAATAAAAGTAAAATGCACAGATGACTATAAATCCGACTACATGGTAACAAATAATCTCCTCACTTTTGAAGTTACAGTTTCCGAAAAAGAAACTTTCTCTGAAAAAATGGGCGATACGGACGGCAACGGTGATGTAGGTATAAATGATGCTGTACTCATTATGCAGTACATTGCAAACCCCGACAAGTATAAAATGTCGGCACAGGGCAAGCTTAACGCAGACGTTTACAACCGTGGCGACGGTATAACAAATATGGACGCTCTTACCATTCAGATGGTTGAATGTAAGACTATCACATTGTCAGACTTGCCTGTTCCTAAACAGTAAAATATAAAAGGACGGTTTTCAGCCGTCCTTTTTTTATACTCAGAAATGTGAAAAAAGGAACTCCGGGAGTTCCTTCTTTCATTATATCATTATATTTGAGGGAGTCTTAGATTTCATTAATCACCATAAGAATCAAGGTCAATCGATGTAATCGGGAATACATCATAAGTAATTGTCTGTGATTCAACATACTGAATAGCAAGAGCGTCTGCGTTTGTAATTCCGCCGCCGTTGTCAACAACGTCTGCATTAATTTTACCCTGTTCGGAAAGCTTATACTTATCGGGATTTGCAATGGACTGCATGATGAGTACAGCATCATTTATACCTACATCACCGCTTTCGTCAGCGTCGCCCATCATTTTTGCCGAAGGAGTAATAGTACCACCTTCTGCGGAATAAACCATGTAGAAAAGATTTGCAGTATCTGCCTTTGTAACCGTATGACTGCCTGCTGTAAGGTCAACTGTAATTGTGCCGTCGCCTGATGATGTATACTTAGTACCGTCAATCTTAATTGTAGCATTAGGTTCAGCAAATACAAGTGTGAACTTACCTGCGGATTCTGCATTGAAAGTAATATTTGTAGCACTTTCCATCTTGAGGCACTGTGTGAGTTTAAGACCGTTATAATCTACAGTGCCTTTTGATGTAGAGAGGTTACCTGTTATAGTATAGAAACTGCTTGATGTGCCGTTAGCTGTGAAGTCGTGAACATATCCGCCTGAAACAACAGGAGTACCCGGCTGTTTAGTAGTAGTAGTTGTTGTTGTTGTGCCTGATGGCTTTGATGTAGTAGAAGTAGTTGTCTGCTGCGAAGGTGTAGTAGAGCTTCCGCTGCCACTAATTTTTGTATTATCCATACAACCGCCGTATGCCTCAAATTCAGTATTAAGTGCTGTATAGAGTGCTTCACCTGTAACTTCGATAAGCTTGTAATTGCCTGACGGAATATATGAGAGTGAAGAATTTGTATCAAAATCAGAGTATTTGTTGTTGTTAGCTACCTTTTCACTTCTGCTTGAAACATCTACGCCCTGATATTTAGCACCCTTTTTAAGACTTATACGTGCATCGTTGTAGCTCTTGAATACACCGCCTGAGCCAGCATCAAGTACGGGGTCTTTACACTGATTTACATAAGCGTTGTACTCTGAGAAGATGTAGGAGTTAGCTCTTACGCTTGCACAGTAGCTTGACTGTCCGTCAAATACATTGTTGTACATATGAATGTTAGCCTGACGTGCGAGAGGTCCTCTTGATTCGCAGTTCTTCCAGTAGTTATGGTGGAATGAGATATTGTACTGGAGACTTGTATCAGATGAGCCGACAAGGTTAGTCTTGTGGTAGCCCTCATAGTAGCAGTAGCTGTTTGTGAAATACTGTCCACGTTTGAAGTCGCAAGCACCGTCGCCTTCTGACTTGTCAGACTCAGCAGGATTTGCAATATGCGGTACATAGAACTCACAGTTATGAATCCAGCATCTTTCAACGGACGCAGTAATCTTTGCACTGCTTCCTGAACCCTCCTGTACGCCTTCCATGCCTATACAATCTTCGGGAACATTTCTGAATGCAATATTTCTTACTTCAAAACTCTTGCCGAGTTCGGGAGCAGAAGACTCGCACATAAAGTGGAATCCCCAGCCGTTTACAGTAGCGTCAGCACCAACACCCTCGATTGTGATGTCCTTACCTGAACGCATTCTTGCCATACCGCCGTTATCGCCCTTTGTGCCACCCATATCTACGGAGTCAAATACAGTTACGCCCTCGGGAGCAGAAACATTGCCTACGATTCTTATAACAAGCGGTGTGCCGTCCTTAGCAAGTTTCTTTATAATATCCTGATTAGTGTTAGCTGTACCGCCGTTGGCGTTCTTACCGCCACCAACGTCCTGTGCAACGGAGTTAAGGATATTGCCTATACCTTTAACAGTTGTGCCGTCCTTTGATGTAACGGAAACTGTATTTTTATTTTCTTCTGTAACATAAATAATTTTTGCATTTGCTTTAAGTTCACCGTTATCGTTGTATGCACCTACGCCGTCGGAATAGTTATAATGTGCATAACCTGACCTGTCCTGCTGACCTACTACAATACCGCTCTGCTTTACTTCGCCCTTTGAAGTTGTAACAGTAATTGTATAAGTACCTGGCTTAAGTCCGAGGAGGTCAACACGCACACCGCCGTCAACATCTCTTACGAGATACTGGAGGTCTTCGCCCTTGAGTGAACCGCTTGAAGCACCTGAATATGATACACCTGTAACATCAGCGTCCTTTACACCTGAAATGCCCATGTATGCCATTTCATTCCAGCCACCTGAATATTCAACCTTTATACCTGCGGGAGTTACAGCAGGTGTAGACGGTGTTGTTGCTACGGGAGCTGTTGTTGTAGTACTCTGTGTGTTTTGTTTTGTTGTAGTAGTTGTTGTCTGTGGCGAAGAAGTTGTGTTGTCTTCCTTGAAACCGCTTCCGATAGCAACTATCGAATCCTTATATGCAACAACTGCTGCTTTAAGACCTTCATTTACTGCATAACTTGTGTCGTCAACTGAGTTATCAAACTGCCACTTCAAGTCACCGCCGTCAACACGTCCTGCCTTGGCTGTTACAATTGACGGAACGTCTTCAGCCTTGTCTGGTGTATAGCTGTACATACTTGAAGCAGTATCAAAGTTATTATAAGATGTACCGCCGTTTTTGCAGGTTACGCTTGACGGTACTTTTTCATCTCTTGAAGATGCTAAATAAACGTCAAAATCTGTTTTGTTGTCACTGTAGGAAACCATAGCTTTTGCACCTTCAATATGGTTTCCGTAAGCCTTGATTATACCACCTGTTTCGCCTGATAATACATTATTAGCAACAACATCAGTACCCTGTCCAGAGATAAGCGTCGGATAATTACAATTTCTGAAATAGTTATTTTCAATGAAACATGAAGCTCCCATTGTAACGCCTACACCGTACTTTGCATTACCGTCGAAATAGTTGTTGTAACTGTGTACTGTACAAGTTCTTATTCTCGGATGACGTGAATCGGAGTGGTCATACCAGTTGTGATGATATGTAACATAGTTTTCTTCCTTTTCGGACTTCATACCCTGAAGATTACATTTTCCGTTATCCCAGAAATGATTGTATGAGTGAGTAACATATGTTGAAGTTTTTGTATCCAAAGCACCGTCGCCTTTTACCTGGTCTGCATCTGAACCTGCATCGCCATAGAAGAAGTCGCAGTTATGTACCCATACGTGGTCGTTGCCCTGCTGAAGTCCGCAGTCGTCGCCCTCTGAGCTGTTGCAGTTCATGAAACCGATATTTCTTACTTCGACGTTTGAAGAATTTTTCATTACAAGACCAAAGCCGTTGAATGTTGTATCGTTGCCAATACCCTCAATAGTAAGTCCACAGGTTGCAGTATCGATATATAAATCACCCTTTATAAGAGTTTCAGGGTCTGTGATATTTCCGATAAATCTGATTGCTACAGGAGGTGCAGACTTGTTGCTCTTGAGATTTGTTATAATATTCTGTACACCTGTAAGTTTTACATCACTACCCTTTTTGTCGGGAAGTGTAACACTTACAGAATCCTTGTTTGCATTTGTAACATAAATAACAACAGCGTTTGATTTAAGAGTACCATCCTCATTGTAAGCACCCGATGATGTGCCGTTTACAAAACCGAAACCTGCACGTTCATGGGCATAAACGTCTGCCTTTGTCTCGGAAGCCTTTGAAGAATCTTCCTTACCGTTTACAACAGGAACAACTTTCATTGTGTGGCTTCCTGCCTTAAGACCTACTGCGTCGGCTCTCATATATCCTGCGTACTGTCTGATAAGCATCGAATCAATCTGAACACCGTCAACATAAACATTGTAGCCTGTTGCTCCCGATACTGCCGACCATGTGGCATACATACCTTCGCCGAATCCTACAGTGCTTATGAAGTTTACACTGTCTGCCGCAGATGCTGTCACAGCTGAATTTCCGCTGACAAATACGCTGTTGTTCATGAATGCTGACATACATGATACCGAAACTACAGCAGCCGATACCATAGCTGCTATGCGTCTTTTCATAACATTGTTTTTCATTTTAGGTTTCCTCCGTAAATATAATGATAATAATTTCTGCACCTTATGTGCAAATTTCGCACTTTGTTTTTCATTGTTTATATTATACTGTAAAAAATCACTAATTTCAATGATGTATAGTACTCATTAACTGATATTTTGTGCTTTTATATAACTTCATCACGCACAATTAATCAACTGCATTCCGATAATGTTATAATGTGTAACTTATTTTTTCAGGAAATTTTTTTCCGAAAAAGCTTGACAACAGCTGAATAACGTGATATAATGTACTTACCTCGTTTGAGGCTTATTTTTTTGTCTTGTCCGAGGGAGGCAAACAACCTATCTCCGCTCAGTCGGAAGAAGTACTAATTCAGGAGGTGCCGATATGAGAGTAAAGGTTACTTTAGCTTGTACTGAATGCAAGCAGAGAAACTATGTTTCCAAGAAGAACAAGAAGAATGACCCCGACAGACTTGAAATGAACAAACACTGCAAGTTCTGCCGCAAGCACACTCTTCACAAAGAAACAAAGTAATCGGGAGGAGTATTTTTAATGGCTAAAGAAAAGGAAAATACCAGTCCCGAAAAGAACAAGCCTGCTAAGGAAAAAACGGTGAAGGAAGAAAAATCTTCCAAGGCAGCCGCTGATTCAAAGGCTGAAAAGAAATCCGACAAGAAAAGTTCCAATAAAAAAGAACAGGGTAAAGTCGGAAAATGGTTTCATGACTTGAAAGTCGAATTTAAAAAGGTAGTATGGCCTACAAAGAAAACAGTTGTTACGAATACTTCTGTTGTTGTCGGAGTTGTGGCTCTCTCGGCTGTCTTTGTCGGACTGCTCGATGAAGGCTTCCTTGCTTTGCTCAGGCTTATCTACAAGTAAAATCAGAAAGGAAATCTAAGGAGGATTTGTTATGTCAGAAGCAGCCAGATGGTACGTTATTCACACTTATTCCGGCTACGAAAATAAGGTTGCCCAGAATATCGAAAAGGTTGTTGAAAACCGCAAGCTTCATGAGCTTATCCAAGAAGTTAGAGTTCCTACTGAAAAGGTGACTGAAATCACCGACGGAAAAACCAAAGAGGTAGAACGCAAGACCTACCCGGGTTATGTCCTTGTAAAAATGGTTGTTACTGACGATTCATGGTATGTCGTAAGAAATACCAGAGGCTGTACGGGCTTTGTAGGTCCTGCTTCAGAACCTACTCCCCTCTCGGAAGAAGAAGTAAAGAAACTCTTCGGCATTGACGTTTCTTCTGTTGAAGTCAATTTCAAGGTCGGGGACAGCGTACGTATTTCGGGAACCGCTATGGACGGCTTCATAGGCGTTGTTCAGAATATCAACCTTGACGACCGCTCTGTAGACCTGCTTGTCTCAATGTTCGGTCGTGAAACCCTCACCACACTCCCTATAAATCAGGTAGTTACGGCTGAGGATTAATTAAGGTCAAAAAGAAGTCCGCAGAGGCTTCAGTGGGAGAGGTAAAATAATTCTTGCCTCGCCATTTACCACATTTATGGAGGTGCGAATACATGGCACAGAAAGTAGTTGGCTATATTAAGCTTCAAATCGCAGCAGGAAAGGCTACTCCTGCACCGCCTGTTGGTCCGGCTCTCGGTCAGCACGGCGTTAACATCATGGCATTCACAAAGGAATTTAACGAGAGAACAAAGAACGACATCGGCATGATTATCCCTGTTGTTATCACGGTTTATGCTGACCGTTCATTCTCATTTATTACAAAAACTCCTCCTGCTGCTGTCCTTATCAAAAAGGCTTGCAATATCAACAGCGGTTCGGGAGTTCCCAACAAGACCAAGGTTGCTAACATCACTAAAGAACAGATTCAGAAAATCGCTGAGCAGAAGATGCCCGACCTCAATGCAGGCTCTCTCGAAGCAGCTATGAGTATGATTGCTGGTACAGCTCGTTCTATGGGCGTTGTAGTTGTTGACTAATCAATTTTTGAATGACGAAAGGGACTTTTCCCGTTCCGACTTCTAAACGGTGGGAGGAAAATTCCGCTAACCGTATCGCTATAGGCGGTGCGGTATTACCACTTAAACAGGAGGAAATATAATGAAACACGGCAAAAGATATGTTGACAGTGCAAAGACTGTCGATTATGCAAAGCTTTATGAGTCCACAGAGGCTCTTGACTTAGTATGCCAGAACGCAAAGGCTAAGTTTGACGAAACTATTGAAGCACACATCCGTCTCGGCGTTGACTCAAGACACGCTGACCAGCAGGTAAGAGGTGCTGTTGTTCTCCCCAACGGAACAGGTAAGAATGTAAGAGTGCTTGTATTCTGTAAGGAAGATAAATATGAAGCTGCCAAGGCAGCAGGTGCTGACTATGTAGGCGGTATGGACATGGTTGAAAAGATTCAGAAAGAAAACTGGATGGACTTCGACGTTGTTGTTGCTTCCCCCGATATGATGGGTCTTGTTGGTCGTCTCGGTAAGATTCTCGGACCTCGTGGTCTTATGCCGAACCCCAAGGCTGGTACTGTAACTCCCGATGTTGCAAAGGCTGTTACAGAAGCTAAGGCTGGTAAGATTGAATACCGTCTTGACAAGACAAATATCATTCACTGTCCTATAGGCAAAGCTTCATTCGGTGCTGCAAAGCTCGAAGAAAACTTCTCGGTTCTTATGGACGCTATCGTAAAGGCTAAGCCTGCTGCTGCAAAGGGTACTTATCTCAAGTCCTGCACAGTTGCATCAACAATGGGACCTGGTGTTCCCGTTGCCACACTTAAATACGGTGTCTGATTAAAATATTAAAAAGGCGGTTTTATACCGTCTTTTTTTTATGCCATAAACTTCATTTGCAGGACAATTAATTAATACAAAAAAGGGACACCGAAGTGTCCCTTTAATATTTTAAAATTATGAGTCTAAAGCGTCAAGTTCAGTTGCTGTCATCGGGAATGCTTCATTGGTAATTGTCTTTGCTTCAACGTACTGAATAGCGAGAGCATCAGAGTTTGTGATACCGCCGCCGTTGTCAACAACGTCTGCATTGAGTTTACCCTGTGCTGAGAGCTTATACTGGTCAGGATTTGCGATTGACTGCATGATAAGTACAGCATCACTGATGTTTACTTCTCCGTTTTCGTCAGCATCGCCCCAGAGAATCTTTCCATCGTCCGGTTTAGTATTAGGCTTTGTAGAACCTTGACCGTCAGCCTTAGCAGCTTCGTCCTGCATGAATGAAGAAATCCAAGCAAGAGGAGCGTTCCAGTTAATTGTTACCTCGTTTGTAGACCAAGCTTCGATAGAGTCAACAAAGCATCTCTGTGACGGATTTGTTGTATCACCAGGAACGAATCCGAGAGCACGTACATACGGGTCCTGAAGACCTGCATTAGGACCACCTGAAAGAATACCGTCAGGAGCCATAGGCAATGACTTGTCAAGTTCGTAAGACCAGTATCTGTGGTGCGGATTGTGTTCCTTGTATGTACCGTAACCTGTTACATAGGAGTATGAAAGCGGATTGCGTCCGAAGAGGTAGTCAAGACCTGTAGCAACACCGTTCATGTAGTTAATATCACCTGTAAGGTCGTAAGCATAAGCCATAACGATACAGTTATTGATAACCATTGAGTTTGAACCCCACTCATAACCGTTAATCATAACGGACGGGTCAAGGTTGTTCGGGTCATTGTAGTCAGGACCGTCATACTTGTATGGAATACCATAGCCCTGATTTTCTTCTTCCTTAATGTATTCGTCAGCAGCAGCTAAGATTGTTTCCTTGATTTTGCTGTTTTCACTGTCTGAGAGAAGGTCGCTGTGGAGAGAAAGTGTAAGTGAACCAGCAGAAGCAGTGTTGCCCCAGTTAAATGAAGTGAAAGAACCGTCCTTGTTCTCACCGCCGACCATTCTTGTGCTTACATTGTAAGCATAATCAGATTCGTCGATAATCTTCTTGTAAGCAGAAGCAGCAGCGGAATCGCCCATCTTTGAAGCAGATACGAAGATTTCGCAAGCTGCCCAGTAAGCATCATCAAGAACGTTGTCGTCACCATAAGGTCCACCGCCCTTTGCGTGCCACATAGGTGCATAGAGTGAATCTTCTCTGAGTTCTTCCTTTGAACACTCACATTTCAGAGTCGGGTGGGTAGTCTTTGTATCATCATAAGGATACCAGTACTTCTGATATGCTTCAAATGCTTCCTTAGCACTGTCGAGATACTGCTTAGCCTTTGCAGAATCGTAAGGCTCCCAAAGTCTTGCAGCCTGTGCAGCACAAGCAGCATAGTTAAGTGTAGCAGCGAACGTCGGAGGCTTTACGATACGAACTGTACCCCAGCCCTTTGTACCGTCTGAAAGTGTATCACCTTCGTAATCCCAAGGTCTTGTAGCAAGACCAGTCCACTTGTGGTCATGGAGCTTGTGATAGTAAAGACCCTCATATTTACCCCATGCGCTGTCGCTGGAAGTAACTTTCATCTGTGCAATCCAGTCAAGTTCTACAGCAGCTTCGTCGAGAACGTCAGGAACTTTATTTCCTGCTTCAGGAACTACAACAATGCCTGAACCGTCTGCAAACTTAGCCTTGCCTTCTTCTGTCTGGATAGCTCTTTCATACATATTCTGGAGAGTCCAGATAGAGATACCGCCGTTTACAACGTATTTACCATGGTCACCTGCATCGTACCAGCCGCCGTTTGCAGTAAGAGTACCTGACTTGTATGTTGAAGTTGCTTCTTCCTTAGAAGAATATTCGTTCTTCCAGATTTTCTGGATTGTAGCTGTATCGGTCTTGTGACCACCCTGGTGACCCATTCCTGTACCCTTGCCGTCTTCACCGCCTGATGTACAGTATTTATCTTCAATATCAATACCTGAACGGTTCTGATAGAAGTAGTTCATAGCATTTGTGAGAATGTTGTGGGAATCATCAGAGTAGATATTGTCGCCGATATTGAACTCAAATGACCTCCAGTCCTGTCCTTTAATCTGGAGATAGTATCTGCCCGGATTAGTATATTCAGTGAAATCAAGTGTGCAGACATTATCACCTGAATCCTTGTCTGCCTTAACTTCAGAAGTCTTGCCTGTGTATACAACACTGTTGGTATTTGCATCAACAAGCTCGAAGTCATAAGAACCGCTGAGACCACTAATCTTTGTAGCACCGTAAAGAATGTCACCGCCGTTATCACCGAGAGTTGCAACTTTCTTAAGATTTGAATAATAACCAACCTGGTTTACAGAAATGAAGTTTTTAGTAGCACCGAAAGTACCCAGATTGCTGTCAACAGCTGTACTATAGTCACGGTTTACAGCACCGTAGGAGTTATTCGGGTCAGCATCGCAGTCGTTGCAAGTTTCACATACAATTGACATCTCATCAAACCAGATTTCGTCGCCGTCCTGAGCGTTGCCCTCATACTTAGTACCCTTTGCATAATGGAAAGCCCATTCAACACCCTCAAGGTCCTGAGTAGGAGTAAATGTACCTGTATAAGTCTGATATGAAGTAGTCAGCTTAGCTGCATTACCCCACTCACCGCCCATATGCGGGCCCATCTGCATAGTGCCCTGGTCACCGTTAACAACACAGTATTCTTCGTCACCTGAAATGTTACCGATTTTTGAGCAAAGTTGAAAACCGTTTCTGCTTGCCTTTGCCTTGAATGATACTGTATATGTGTGACCGGCTTTAAAGTTAAGGTTTCTGTGTCTGAACTGAAGGTCCCACTTTTCTTTGTCAGCACCCGTTGCAGTGAGAACTGTAATGTGAACTTCACCGTTTTTAATTTCAAAATCCTGTTTTGCAGGACTTGATTCGCAGGTATGCCAAGGAAGTGCCTTATGCTCAAAAGATGTTTCGCCAAGTACCTGACCAGCTGATGCACTCATAGGAGCAACGATGCCGGTAACAGCAGTAGCGAGCATAGCAGCAGACATAAGACTTCCGGCAATAGCCTTGAAAATTTTCTTGTGCATTTGTATACCCTCCCAAAAAAATATAAATTTAATTATAACGCAGTGTCAGTGCAAGCACTACGATTATACCAGAACAACGGTAAGCGGTTGTCCCTGAAAGGACTTGCACCAAACCTTTTTTCTTACCAATCTTATTATATTATATCCTGAAAAAAAAGTAAATAGCTTTTTTAAATTTCGTTTATTCTCCTAATGACGTTATATTTTTTTTGTGCATTTCATACAAGTTGTCAAAAAAGAAAAAGGGAGACAAGCTCCCTTTTAAATACATATTGTTAATAAGTCAAATTTTATATCTGATTGTGTTTTTCAGCCTGTATGTCCATTAAAGCTTTTCAAGTTCGTTTGCTGTAATAGGAAAGTCAGAGGGCTGTATAGTTTTTGACTCAACATACTGAATAGCAAGAGCGTCTGAATTGGTAATGCCGCCGCCATTGTCAACAACGTCTGCATTAAGTTTGCCCTGCTTTGAAAGTTTATACTTATCGGGATTTGCAATTGACTGCATTATAAGAACAGCATCATTTATATTGACATCACCGCTTTCGTCAGCGTCGCCGAATACAGCTTTGTCACCACCTGACGGATTAGTGTTCTCGGGTTTGGTAGGCTTTGTAGGTTCTGTAACTTCGGGTTTAGTTCCGTCGGGTTCAGTACCCCACACAAGAACGTCATCAACATACATAGTGATGTGATTATTTTCAGCTGCTTTAAGCTCAAGTTTATTCGGAGCGTCCTCAACACCTTCATATGACCAGTCATTTGTTGCGTCCCATGCACCTGTTGTCGGTTTACCGTCAACAGCGTCGGGAATTGAAATTCTGAACTGAACTTCGTCCCTGTGTTCGCTCTGACCTGTAGGCATAATAGCTCTGCCGTCCTCAAATACGATTTCAGCATAATAAGTGTTGCCTGACGGGTCGCCCTCATATTTTATAGGCTTGCCTGTAGTAGTTGCGTGTCCCTGCTTACCCTCCTGATACTGCTGAGAGCCTATTGATACAGTGATATTGTCAACAGAAAGTCCAGCAGCAAGAACTTCCGAAACATCAAAATAGTATCTGAATTTGATATTTTCTGCTACTCTTGCCGGCCATGCAGTATGATTCATTACCCATGCCTTGACTTCCGTATAGCTGTTGCCCTTACCGTTGAGAGATGCAGCCATTTTCCATTCTGCCCACTTCGGAGTTTCAGCCTGTGGGAAATCAGCGAGCTTTTCTCCGCCGTAATCATCAAGCAATGCACATAATGCAGCAGTATAGCCTGCATTATAGTCAATAGCTACTTCTGTATTGACATATGAGCCGTTATCGTCCTTGAAAGTTCCGTCTGGATTAGGTCCGCCCTCCAAAGCACCATAAAGAACATGGGCATATTCTCTCTGCCAGCCGTCATCTTCTTCAGGCTCTTCTTTACCCAGTTCCTGCCAGTAGTCGTCATGTATACCGGAAGCTCCTCTGTGGTGGATATTAACAGGATTCTTTTCACCCATTCCGACAACATAGCTAAGTCCGAGGTCATTATCTCCGAAAGCATAATCCATCATTTTCTTTGCCCATGTATTGTACTTTTCGGAAAGCTGTGCATTGTCCTTGAAGATAGTGTCGCAAGAAAGCTTTGCAAGCCAAGCCGCATTTTCCGTATATCTGAGAGTTCCCCAGCCTGCACCGTCAACGACAGTCATGCCGTCAGGAGTCCAGCCACCTACAGGCTTTTTGCCGTTGTAGCCACCAATCATATAATCAAGATGATGTGAAACATGGTCAATCCATTCTTTTTTACCTGTATTTATAGCATAAAGAAGTGCCGCAGCCTGAGTTGTATCGTCCCAGCAGAATCCCCATGTATACTTCATATCGGTAGACTGGCTTTCTTTAGGGAACAGCGGAATATATTCCTTTTCGCACTTATCAAGGTATGACTGGTCGCCTGTAGCCATATACATCCAGTTAGCTGCATACATAAGCTCATCAATAAAGTTGTCCGTACCCTGATTATTTATAGTATTATAATATTTTCCCTGAATACCCTGGTCTTTGTTGGCATCAGCACCGTTTTCAGCCCACACATCATTTGCAAGCTTGAAAAGACTTTCAGCGTGTTCAAGATATTCTTTGGCAGCTTTCGGGTCTTCGTCCTTGAAAACAATATATCCGCCTGCCATAGCTGCTGCCATTTCTGCAATTGTAGTACAGTTTGTTATGGTATCATAAGGTCTTTCCTCTGTATCGTTTTTGAGATTGAATTTTCTCATATAAACTTCAGGGCTTCCATACCATACATGGTCAAATCCGTCCTCACCAATAGTACCTATAACCTTGTCACCCAAATCACAGGCAGCAACATAATCAAGTCCCCACTTAAGATTTTTCAGATACAGGTCATATAAACCTGCTTTCTGAACTGCATCTTTATATTCAATAAGACCCCACGAAAGAACAGACGCAGTATAGGCATTGGTAAGTGCAAATTTGAGGTGATCGCCTGCATCGAACCAGCCTCCGTCAATAATATCAGACGGTGTGCCGTCCTCTTTAATCATAGAATCCGCACGCCATGAAACAGAATTCCATTCGGGAAGAATACCAGCCTGCTGAACCTCATAGAAAAACATTGATTTCTGAAGTGCTTCTGCATAGTTAACCTCGACATCTGCGGCATTTGCGTTAATGTCCACGGCAGTATTTGCAGGCATATAAGCCGCCATTCCTGCCGAAAGTGCAAGAGCCGAAACTGTAGCAGCAATTTTCTTGAAAATCATTATTATTAGCCCCTCTCCGTTAATAGTATAATTTAAATATACAATATTTATTTTAATTTGTCAATAATAATCTGAAAATTTTATCATAATGTCCAGTCATGAATCCTCTTTCCGTTTATTTTCAGTAATGCGGAACGTATAACATCTGCCTGTCTGAGTTTTTCAAAAAGTTCGTAATATCCGTCAATAATTTCCTGCCTGTCGTCTGAATCAATACTTTCACACGGATAGTTTACATCTGCACTAACATACCCTTTATATTCAGCCCATTCGGGTTTATTGTCCCGCCATTCTGCGTGCAGAAAACCTTTCCATTTTTCGCCGTGGACCGATTTCAGAACATCGTTATTAGTATGATTTTCTGGTCTGAAACAGAAAAATTCATTATTATCTTCAATGTAAAGCCGTCCGCATTGTGAACACTGATAAATAGTCTTTGTCATATATCCGAGTTCACGTAAAAAATCACACATCAAACTATTCTTGTTGGGATTATCTGATTTTATTATTTCCTCTACCCTGTCAAAATAATCGCTTTCATCTTGGTCAGCCATGATACTGCCCTTGTAACTCAAAAAATCCGAACTGTCATGTATTATATAACCACATTGACATCTTAACCAGCTCATAACCGTTCACCTCTTTTAATAATGTCAAGAGTGAGATTGTCATATTTTCCGTCATAAAATTTGTCAATAACCCTGCTGAAAACTTCTATTGACGGGTCAGCCTCATGAAAAAGCGTCATGCATGATTTGACTTTTACAGAATCTGTATAGCCGAGTATTTCAACCGCTGTATCGTCGTTCGCAAGAAGTGCTTCAGATATTTCAACAAGCCTTTCACGGAGTACAGGGTGTGAAATATATTCTCTTGCTTCGTCGAGGTCTTTTATAGCGTAATATGTTGCGTTGTAACTTTTACCACGTCCTGCAATCTGCGGAAATATATACCATATCCAGTGGCTTGACTTTCTGCCGTTTTTAATTTCCGAAAGTGCATGACTGTAATATTTTTCCTGTGCCTCTAAAAATCTTTCCATTATAATACTCCCAAACAAAAAGGGACTGCAAGAATTTACAGTCCCTTAATTACCAAAAAACTAAAATTATTCAGCGTCGTCAGCGTTGTCTTCGAGTAAAGCTCTTATAGATATGCTGATTCTCTTTTCGTCCGCATTGATGTCAATAATCTTAACATCAACTTCGTCGCCCTCGGAAAGAACGTCCTTAACGCTTTCAACCTTTCTGTCAGCAATCTGAGAGATGTGGATAAGACCGTCAACACCGTCGATAATCTGAGCGAATGCACCGAAAGAAGTAGTAGAAACGATAGTAGCCTTAACTACGTCGCCGACATTATAATTGTTCATGAAGATTTCCCACGGATTATCTTCAGCTTTCTTGTAACCGAGAGAAATTCTGTTGCTTTCCTTGTCGAGTTCCTTGACGTAAACTTCAAGAGTATCGCCGACACTTACAACTTCACTCGGGTGTCTGAGTCTCTTCCATGAAAGTTCGGAAATATGAACCATTCCGTCAATACCGCCGAGGTCAACGAATGCACCAAAGCTTGTGAGTGACTTAACCTTTCCTGTGAAAGTATCACCTACAGCCGTTGTTTCCCAGAATTTAGCCTTAGCTTCTTCCCTGCGTGCGTTCTGTACGGCTCTGATTGAACCAACGGCTCTCTTTCTGCCCTCGGTAACTTCAATAATCATGAACTCAACCTTTTTATTGAGGAGCTGTTCGAGTTCTGCACCTCTCGGAAGACCTGTCTGTGAAGCGGGGATAAATACTCTTACTCCGAGAATATTGAGTGTAACACCCTTATTTACAACGTGTCTGATAACGCCTTCAAGAATTGTTCCCTCTTCCTTAGCCTTAACAATAGTTTCATAACCTGCCTGTTCGTCAACCTTTCTCTTGGAAAGCGAAACAGTACCCTCTGCGTCATTCACCTTGATAACAACAAGGTCGATTTCGTCGCCTACACTTACGATATCTTCGGGCTTCTTTGAAGCGTCGTCCGTAAGGTCTTCAAGCTTTACATATCCTGCGTGCTTAGTGCCGAGGTCAACAGCAACTTCTGTATTATTTACAGCAACTACTGTAGCCTTTACTTTCTCCCCTGTATGTATTTTCTTGAATGACTGGTCGAGTAATTCCTCAAAATTCTCCTCTTCCTGAATCATTTCTTTTTCAATCTCTGCCATTTTGGTTTGTACCTCCTTAATTATATAAGCCGGAGTGGACGCTCCGGCAGTAATGCCGATATTTTCAGCATCGGGCAGCTTTAAAGTACGAAGCTCTTCCGAATTTTCTATATGATACGTTCTGCAATAACGGCTGCACACTTCATAAAGCTTGACAGTATTCGAACTGTGCCGACCGCCGACAACAAGCATAATATCAGACTTTCGGGCGAGTTCACGTGCATCTGTCTGTCTTGCATCGGTAGCATTGCATATTGTATCGAATATAACGATATCGGGTGCGTCCTGCGGAATCTCCTTTAAACACTTTTCCCATACTAATATATTATACGTCGTTTGTGCAACAAAAGCAAGAGTTTTTTTGAAATTTTTGCCCCGATTCTGAAAAAAGTCTTTTAGCTCAAAATTATCTTTGAAAACAAGGCAATTTTCGTCACAATGACCAACAATTCCACGCACTTCAGGGTGACTTGCATCACCTGCTATGAGAATAAAACAGCCTTCCTTTGTTTTCTGGTCAACAATTTTATGAATTTTTGACACAAAAGGACAGGTAGCGTCAAGCATTCTGTTGCCTTTCCGCTTAATCTGTTCATATATTTCCCTGCCCACACCATGAGAACGTATAACAACTGTTTCGTCGGGTTCGAGTTCGTCAACAGAGTTAATAATTCTCGCACCACGTTCCGCCATATCGTTTACAACATCCTGATTATGTATAATCGGTCCGAGCGTTGCCACTTTAGTACCCTTTTCAAGTTCATTATACACCATCTGGACAGCTCTGTCAACTCCGAAACAGAAACCTGCGGATTTTGCAACTGTCACTTTACTCATCAGAAACAGATTCCCCTTTCGTTGATTCGGGTTCGCCCTCAACAAGAGCCTTTATATCAGCCATATAACGATTTTTAAGCCTTACAAGCTGACGTGGATTAGGTTCGTCGCATATTTCGCAGTAATCGGCAGGATTTATAGGTTTACCGTAAATAACCGTTACTTTTGTACGGAATTTCAGTTTTTCACCGAAAACAACACCGACGGGAATTATCTGTTTTCCCGAACGTGCCGAAATGAGTGCCGCTCCCGAATGACCTTTATGGACTTTACCGTCTTTTGAGCGTGTACCTTCGGGGAAAATAAACAGACTTCTGCCTGCATTGAGTGCTTCCACAGACTTGTCAATAACACTCGTATCTCCCTTGCCTCTCGAAACGGGAAATGCCCCTACTGAACGTATCAACCCGCCGAAAAGCTTGTTTTTAAAAAGTTCCTCTTTAGCCATAAAAGCGTGTTTTCCGTAAGTTGCACAGCCAACAAGCGGAGGGTCTGCATTTGTACGGTGATTCGAGGCATATATTACAGCGGTATCTTTCGGAATGTTTTCCCTGCCCTCATAGTGAAGATTAAAGGCTATACTCAGGGCAAATCTTACAATTGCCTTTATAACGGCGTAAATCATAATATCACCTGCCTGTCTTTTCAGTTATAATTCTTATAATTTCGTTTGCCGACTGTTCAAGGGTAAGATTTGTAGTATCAACAAGAACAGCGTCGTCCGCCTGTTTAAGAGGTGCAACAGGACGATTCATGTCGTTGCGGTCGCGCTCGACAATATCACTTAAAATTTCCTCGTAGCAAGGACAATTGGGTTTTTCAGAAAGTTCCCTGTAACGTCTGTTTGCACGTTCTTCCGCTGTAGCCGTAAGAAATATTTTTACATCTGCATTCGGAAGTACAACAGTACCAATATCTCTGCCGTCCATGATGACATTATTTTCTTTTGCAATTTTCTGCTGTGTTCCGAAAAGATATTCACGTACAGCAGGCATTGCAGAAGTTCTTGAAGCCTCCATAGAGATTTCGGGAGTTCTTATCATATCGGAAACGTCCCTGTCCGCTAAAAAGACCCTTTGCGTGCCGTCAATGAATTTAAGTGAAACATCTGCATTTTTCAGCGATGACGGAATATCATCATCTGAAATATTGTTTTCCTTTATATAGAGTGCGATAGTTCTGTATAATGCACCTGTATCAACATAGATATATCCGAGCTGTGCAGACACCATTTTTGCTATCGTGCTTTTACCTGCTCCGGCAGGTCCATCAATTGCAATGTTTATACTCATGATTATTTCTCCTTTTCACATATATAATGCGGCGGAATATGCGGTTGAAAAAGCAATCTGCAAATTGAAACCGCCTGTGTACGCATCAATGTCTATAACTTCTCCTGCAAAGAAAAGACCGTCAATAATTTTTGACTCCATAGTTTTCGGGTTTATCTCCTTTACGGAAACTCCACCGCTTGTCACTATAGCTTCGTCAATCGGACGGAATCCCGAAATTCTGACAGGAAACGCCTTTACAAGTTTCCCGAATCTGTGACGCTGTTCTTTGGTTATACCGTTCACTTTCTGTTCCAGTGAAATTCCAGACAGCTTTATAATTACAGGTATAAGTTTGGCAGGAAGAAGTTTTCTGATACCGTTTGCAAAGTCACGGTTAAGGTTTTCGGCAAAGTCACGCTGTATACGTGTATCAAGCTGTTCGGGGGAAAGTGCAGGTTTGAGGTCTATTAAAATTTTATACCTTTCAGGCGACATTTCTCTTATATGTGAACTGGCACTCAATACAAGAGGTCCTGAAACGCCGAAATGTGTAAAAAGCATCTCACCAAGTTCGGAATAAATTACTTTTTCACGGTCATAAAGATTCAAAGTCACATTACGCAATGAAAGACCCATCATTTCGGAACAGTATTTATCAGGCGAAACAAGCGGTACAAGACTTGGCTTTATTTCCGTGACAGTATGTCCGACACTTTCGGCAAGTAAATAACCGTCACCTGTTGAGCCTGTAGCGGAGTAGGATTTTCCTCCGCAGGCTATAAGAACTGATTTGGCGTAATACTCCTCACCGCCTGCCCTTACACCTTTACAGATATTATTTTCCGTTATAAGCTTTGTGACACGCTTGTTTATTATCTTCACACCGTTTTTCTTCATCTCATGTGCGAGAGCGTCGGCAACGTCGTCCGCCTTGTCACTTACGGGAAAAACACGGTTTCCCCTTTCTGTTTTAAGCGGTACACCTATTTCTTCAAAAAAGTCTATAGTGTTATAAGCATCAAAAGCAGAAAATGCACTGTACATAAAGCGGTTGTTAACGGGAATATTCTTCATATGTTCCTGAATATCTGAATTATTTGTGACATTGCACCTGCCTTTTCCTGTGATACGAAGCTTTCGTCCGAGTTTTTCATTTTTTTCAAAAAGCAATACGCTTTTTCCATAACGTGAAGCATGAACTGCTGCAAAACAGCCTGCCGCACCGCCACCTATTATAATTATATCAGTCATTTTTTCATCAGCCTTTTCATCATTTCACGAATTTCTGCACGTCTTTTTTCGGTTGCGGAAATATCAACAACCCATACACCGTCATTTTCCGTAATAACATCACCTTCACGGGCATTCTCCTGAATCTGCGAGCGGTTCACTTCAATCACTCCGTCGTCCGTTTCTATAACAGCAATATCATTTTCAAAGCGGTCAATAATATTCATTATCCGTTCCTTTCTGTCTCGACAGTCAGTTCTTTGCCGTCCGACTCAAAAACAACTGTTCCGCATAAGTCTGTACGATAAATCTTATCCGTGAATTTACTTAAATTTTCAATGGTAATGTCATTAGGGTGACCGTAGGAATTTCCCTCACCGCACGAAATAACTGCATAGTCGGGTTTTATAATGTTCAGAAAATCTTCCGAAGATGATGTATCACTGCCGTGATGACCTGCTTTGTAAACGTCTATATCCTCTAAAACGTTCTTTTCAATCATTTCATTTTCCGCAAGCTTTTCAGCGTCACCTGTAAATATAAAACTGTTTTCACCGTGATGCATTATGAAACTTACAGAATAATTATTAACGTTGCTGTAGTCCTGACTGTTCGGAGCAATTATTTCAAATTTTGCATCTCCCACTTCAATTTTTCTGCCCAGTTCTGCTTCTGTAAGTGAAAGACTTTTTTCGGCACAGGCATTCAAGAATTTTTCAAAATACTTTGTAGTCGGAGTGTCGCTGTCGTCGATATGTGGTATAATCATTTCACCTATGTCAAAATGTTCAACTATTTTACTCATACCGCCCATGTGGTCGGAATGTGGGTGAGTTCCTACGACATAATCAATCTTTGTAATGCCCATATTGTCAAGATAAGAAATAACCCTGTCTGCATCTCCCGATTCTCCACAGTCAATAAGCATTCCCTCACCGCCTGATGTTATGTATATACTGTCACCTTGTCCGACATCTATATAATGTACCGAAAGTTTTTCAACGTCTGTTTCCGTCCCGATACCGCCCGAAAGATACCACACAACAAAGCCGATTATAAGTATTAATACAGCAGGAATTACTGTTTTCAGGGTTTTCTTTTTCTGCTTTGGGTTCTGACTGTCGTATTTCTGCTTTGCCTTTTTTGCATACTTGCCGAGGGCTTTTTTCTGTTCTTCTGTGAGTTTAAATTCTGACAACTTTTTCCGCCTGCCTTTCCAGCATTATTTTTATTTCTTCCTGTATCACCGTCAACAAGACATTTAGGTGACGAACCTATCAAATCATACCGTCCTGCTTTTCTGAGAGCCTTTATAATTATTTCCCTGTTCTGCGGACGGAAATATTGTAATAAAGCCCTCTGTGCAGCCTTTTCTTCGGGCGTTTTCGGAACATAAACCTTTTCCATAGTGTAAGGATCAAGTCCGGTATAGAACATACACGTTGAAATAGTTCCCGGAGTGGGATAGAAGTCCTGTACCTGCTCGGGTCTTATGTGATTTTCTTTCAGAAATACGGCAAGGTCAATTGCCTCATTCAGTGTACTTCCAGGGTGCGACGACATAAGATAAGGCACTAAATACTGTTCTTTTCCTATACCTTTGGTGATTTCATAAAATCTTTTCTGAAAAGCCTTGTAAGCCTCAATGTGCGGTTTACCCATTTTATCAAGAACAACAGCCGAACAGTGTTCAGGAGCGACTTTTAACTGTCCGCTTACATGGTACTTTATCAACTCTCTCATAAACTCGTCGTTCTTGTCCTTCATGAGATAGTCATAACGTATTCCCGAACGTATGAAAACCTTTTTTATACCATTGATTTTACGGATTTTCCGAAGAATTGCAAGATATTCCGCATGGTCTGCCTTTAAAGCGGGACACGGTTCAGGTGCAAGACATTTCTTTCCCATACAAAGTCCCTTGCTTAACTGCTTTTCACATGATGTACTTCTGAAGTTAGCTGTAGGTCCTCCAACGTCGTGTATATATCCCTTAAAATCGGGCATATGTGTTATTCTTTCGGCTTCCTCAAGTATGGACTTTTCACTTCGGCAGGTAACACGCCGTCCCTGATGTAATGCAATCGAACAGAAATTACAGTAGCCGAAACAGCCTCTGTTATGTGTTATGGAAAAACGGACTTCCTCAATCCCCGGAACTCCCCCCAGTGCTTCATACGACGGGTGATAAGCCCTTGTGTATGGCAATGAATAAATGTGGTCAAGTTCTTCCGTTGTAAGACTGTAAGCGGGCGGATTCTGCACAAGCATCATCTTGCCGTGACGCTGAATTACAGTTTTTCCGTAAACTTCGTCCTGCCAGTCGTATTGTATCTTTGTTGCCTTTGCATACTCGGTTTTATTGTCCATCACCTGCTCGAACGACGGACACTGTGCCGAACCTATCGGAGTATTTACGGGTTCGGTCATATAACAAGTGCCACGTATATCATGAATATCTTTTATATTCTCGCCGTTGGCAAGACGTGTGCAAAGTTCCTGTATCTGATGTTCGCCCATACCATACATAAGCAAATCCGCACCGCTGTCCATAAGCACGGACGGACGGACGGCATCGTCCCAGTAGTCATAATGAGCAAAACGTCTCAATGAAGCCTCAAGTCCGCCTATAGCAACTGGTACGTCCCCGAAATACTCACGTATTTTCTGACAATAAACTATAACAGCACGGTCGGGTCTTTTCCCCGCAACTCCTCCTGCCGTGTAAGCATCATCTGAACGCTTTCTTTTTGCGGCAGTGTAATGTGCAACCATAGAGTCTATATTTCCCGACGTAACGAGAAACGCATATTTCGGACTTCCGAATTTTCTGAAATCCCTGTCCGTGTGCCAGTCGGGCTGAGAAATAATGCCGACCGTAAAACCAAGAGATTCAATAAGCCTTGTAACGATAGCCGCCCCGAAACTCGGGTGGTCAACATAAGCGTCACCAGTAACATATATAAAATCAAACTGCTTAATACCGAGTTCGTCCATTTCCTTTCTGGAAATCGGCAAAAATCCCTTGTACAAGCGTATCACCTCCTAATCCATATCGCAACTAAATAAAACTCTTGAAAAATCATGATTTTTCAAATCTTCTTTGTTTATCAACCAATATTCAGTCCACAAACAACCCATAGAATAATCAAACTGAAAAAGATTAACAGTGTTTTCGTCAAGATATGGAACATTTGCACCTTTCGGGAATCCTAACATCTTATCGCCACCATTTGCAAATTTAGAAGAATATGTTTCAACAGCTTCTTCAAGACCGTCTATTTTGTAAGCTGAATCTTCACTGTATTCCGAATCAGAATCAAATGTGACAGAATATTCCTCAAAACATTCTTCAAAGTACTTGCTGTAATAAGGGCATGGCGGTTCTGTACGTTTTAATGTTGACATATCGCCGTCCCAGTAAATAACTTTATGGAATGCCGTTTTGTCGGGTTCAGCAATTTCCATTTCAAAATATTCATTGCTTTCAAGTTCAAAAACTTCACCGCTCCAGAATATATAAAGCATACCAGTTTTCGGCAGAAGATTTTCAACGTCCGCACCCGATTCCGCAAGTTCACACAAATTAATCTGTGCAACCAACTGCATGGCAGATTTTTCATAATGTTCCCATCCTATTGTACATTCCGACATTGTGGGATATTCTATTTCGGGCGGTAAATCGGGAAATCCGCCCATTTTGCTTGAACCCGTAGGAATATCATGTGTTTCCTCACAAAATAAAATAATAGCATTCCTGTAATAATTTTTAAGCTCATCAGCCATTTTTCTGTATTCAAGACCCTTGCATTTAAGCATACCCATTAAATCCGGCATTTAATTACCCTCCTGTTTTCTTAATTTTCTTTCGTCGTACTGCATTTTTGACATAAGCACCTTACGAGGCTTTGCACCCTCGCTTGCACCTATAACACCGAGTTCTTCCAGTTCGTCCATAATACGTGCGGCTCTTGCATAGCCAAGTTTTAGTTTACGCTGCAACATGGAAGTGGAAAGCTGACCATTGCTGACGGCGACTTCAATCGCTCTTTCCACAAAGTCCTCATCTGTAAGAGCGGTATTGTTTCCGTAATCGTCATTACTGCCTGAACCTTTTGTCTGCGGAATAAAGCTGTCGACTGCCTGCATAATATCGCTGTCATATTCGCCCTCAACCTGTTGCCTGATATAGTCAAGAGTTGCGTTTATATCCTTTGATGAAGCAAAACAGCCCTGTATACGCACAGGCTTGCTTGTACCGATAGGCATATAGAGCATATCACCGTTGCCAAGAAGCTTGTCCGCTCCTGCCATGTCAATAATAGTCCGTGAATCAACCTGCGACATAACAGAGAGTGCGATACGGCTCGGAATATTCGCCTTGATAAGACCTGTGATAACGTCCGTTGTCGGTCTCTGGGTTGCGATAACAAGGTGAATACCTGCGGCACGTCCCATCTGTGCAAGACGGCAGATATAATCTTCAACTTCTTTTCCCGCAACAAGCATCATATCAGCAAGTTCATCAATAAATACGACAATCTGCGGCATTGTCTGAATATCTTCATTCTGTTTTGCATATGAATTATATGACTTGAGGTCATTTGCACCTGCGTCCGCAAAAATCTGATAACGGCGCATCATTTCATTTACTGCCCAGTTCAAAGCACCTGCTGCTTTTTTACAGTCGGTAACTATAGGAATAAGCAGATGCGGTATACCCTCAAATAATTTAAATTCAACTATTTTCGGGTCAATGAGAATAAGCCTTACTTCGTCAGGTGTTGCATTGTAAAGTATGCTCATTATTATGGAACGTGTACAGACGGATTTTCCCGAACCCGTAGTACCCGCTATAATAACGTGTGGCATTTTGGCAATGTCGCCTATGATAATGTTTCCTGCAATGTCCTTTCCGACAGCAAAGGCAAGTTTACTCTTTGAACTGCGGAACTCCGATGAAGAAAGTGTTTCCCTGAGTGTTACAACGTCTTTATTTTCGTTGGGTACTTCAATGCCGACTACCGATTTTCCAGGGACGGGTGCTTCTATTCTTACACCCTGTGCCGCAAGGTTAAGTGCTATATCGTCTTCAAGGCTTTTTATTTTCTTTACCTGAACACCCACACCAGGCTGAACTTCATAACGTGTTATTGAAGGACCTCTTAAAATATCACGTATGCAGACCTCAACTTTAAAACTTCTAAGCGTATTAACAATTATATCAGCCTTTTCACGCATTTCTGCCGCTGCCTCCGCACTGTTCAGGCGTTTTTTCGGAAGCGTAAGCAAATCAAGACACGGAAGATTATAGGGTTTCTTTGTGTTATCCGAATCATCGGCATCAATAATTATCTCATCGGAAGAATCTTTCCTTTTCTTTGCATTTGCCACACGTGTAATCAGTTCGTCAAGATTTTCGTCAACACTTTCCGCCGTCGATTCTTTTGTAACGGTTTCAGTCTTTTTCTTTCTGTTTTTCGGTACGGGTTCGGGTTCAGACCTGACCTCTTCTTCCGTCTGTTCCTTTATAAGTCTGTCAGATTCAAGAGGAACATCAAACCATAATTCCGTTTCGGGTTCGTTCCTAATCGGGACTGTTACCGAAAATTCAGCAGGTTCGTCACGGTTGTTTAATATATCGATAGCTTCAAGGTCTTTGGAGAATGATTTTTTTTCAATATCGTCATTCAGGTCGTCTTCTTCAAATACATCACTGAAATCTCCGCCCATGAGCATACTGTAAAGCCCCTGCATAACCCTTCCGACGTTGCGGAAAGGTCTTGTCATCCATTCAAGGAACTCTATAAGGCTCTTGTGTGTAAGAAGCATTACAGCAACAAAAAAAAACAGGATTGTAATTATTCTTGCACCTGTTCCGCCGAAAATCTTAAGTAAAGGTCCTGCAATAAGATAACTCGCAGCACCTCCTCCGTTAAGTTTTACACCGTCTTTGTAAAGTTCTTCTATATGTCCCGAAAACTCTTTCCCAGGCAACGCCCCGACCGCAAAAATCTGTATAGCCGCACTTGTAAGGAAAATAAGGATAATTCCCCATATTACACGGTCTGTAACAAGTTTCCGCTCCTTTTCCATTCCTATCTGAACTGATGTATATATCAGAATTGCAGGAACGAAAATTACAGAAAATCCGAACATACCGAGCAAAAAATTATGTATTGTCAGCCAGCCTTCCGAACCTTTCACAAATGTCATAAAAAATATCATTACTCCCAGTGCAAAAAGCACAACAGACCAGAAATGATTTTTTTCATTTAAAGGCGGTGCGGGTTTAGCCGTTTCTTTCTTAGAGTTCTTTGATTTTTTTTTCTTGGATTCTGCCATTCTTTATTCTCCACATAAGTAATTTTACGGGCGAACAACGTCCGCCCACATAAATTTATAAATATCTCTTTTCCGAATTTTCAATTATATTGTAAAGACAATCCATAGCACTGCTCAGTCCTCCGAGTTCGTCGATAAGACCGAGTTCAACCGCTTTTGCACCCTCAAGAACGCTTCCCACGTCAAGCACAAGCTCCTGAGTGTTCATCATAAGACTGCGGAAATTTTCTTCACTTATACTGCTGTTTGACGTAACAAAATTAATAATTCTGTCCTGCATTTTGTCGAAATATGAAAGGGTCTGCGGAACGCCGAGAACAGTCCCGTTCATTCGCACAGGGTGAATTGTCATTGAAGCGGACGGAACGATAAACGAATGTTTTGCACTTACGGCAAGCGGTACGCCTATTGAATGACCGCCTCCGACAACAAGCGAAACTGTAGGCGTTTTCATTCCTGCAATAAGTTCAGCAATGGCAAGACCTGCCTCAACGTCTCCGCCGACTGTGTTCAGTATTATAAGAAGACCTTCAACACTTCTGTCCTGTTCAATAGCAACAAGTGCAGGAATTATATGCTCATATTTTGTTGTCTTGTTCTGTTCTGCGAGAACATAATGACCCTCAATCTGTCCGATTACAGAAAGACAATGAATAAGATGCTTTGAATTTTGAGAAATACTCTGTCCCACTTCCTCAATAAGCTTTGCCTCATCATTTTTTTCTTCCACAACGGTCTTTTCGTCCTTGTCTTTGATTTCCAAAAATGTATACCCTCTTTCATATTGTTTTTAATTATTATATGAAATTTTTTACGGGTTATACACTATTAATTATATATTATTTCGTCTTCAAAGTCAATACGAACGAATAAATTTTCAGATACAGTCATTGATAACTGTTAATC
>CAMWVV010000016.1 GCA_947177755.1 uncultured Ruminococcus sp.
GTATATATTATAATACTTTTTTTGGATATTGTCAATGTTTACAATAAAAAACAGGGTTCTGAATATATCAGAACCCGAAAGATTTTTTATTGATTTGCAAGTATATTTATAATTCCCTGATAGAGATATGCAGATTCGCTTGAAAAATTGAAACCGTAGTCATTCGGGTTCTGCATCTGCATTACAACTATGTACGAACCGTTTTCGTGGTAATTGCTGTAGTCGGTATAAACAGGACAGCTTTCCGTGTTGTCGTTGATATTTTTCATACAGCCCGTAATATAGAGAATATCAGCACCGCCTGTTTCAGCCGTTCCTGTTTTTGCGTAGAAATTATAATTTGCTCCTGCATAGATTCCGAGATTAGAGCCTACTCCCAGCATACCATCAAGTATACCCTGTCTGCAATTTTCAGGCACGGATGCTATAACCTGATAAGGTTCTGTTCCGTCAAGACGTACCGCCTGCGCTCCGCTTGAGTCGATTACATTCTTTAACATGAACGGCTTCACCATATCGCCGAAAATAGCTTCACGGCAAAGTGTGGCAAGAAACATGGGACTTGTGCGGACATAAGCCTGTCCGAATGCACTTCTTCTCAAATCGTCCATACAGGTTATATCCATACTGCTTGAAATAGTGCCGAAATCACATTGTATGTCGCAGTCGTCACCGAAATGGAAAATTTCCCTGAGGTCACTGCGTGCAGTTTCTTCACCTATTTCGTCAAAGACTTTGGCAAAGAAAATATTGCTTGAATTTATGAATGCGGAATATAAATCTCTTTGCATAGGGTAATATGAATTTTTATCGTGGTCCCAGTCTACTATAACGCCCTCGTCAGAGTACCATGTGCCTTCATCATAGAGGGAATATATTTCATGTTTGTCCGCTATAATTTCCGTCATGATTTTGAAACATGACCCAGGCGGCTGTTTCTGCATTGACTTGTTTTCCAATGCACCGTAACCCACAATATCAATATAATTCGGGTCGCTGTTGTATTCGTCGGGGTCAAACGACGGATATGAAACATCAGCCATAACAGAGCCGTCGGTACGCATTACGACCACAGAACCAACCATATTTATACTTTGCATATAGTCGTAAATTGCCTGCTGGATTTCAGCATCAAGAGTAAGCTGAACGGATTTTCCCATATTTTCTGAAGGAATATCGGAATAAATGTCTGACGGGCTTAAAATATCATTGAAAGCTGTTTCAATACCGTTTGAAAATTCACTGATAATATTTCCTAAAGATACTTTATATCTTTGTGAATATTTTCTGTTTCCGTTCTCGTCGCTTTTTGCAAGGATTACACCATTAATGTCATATATATTGCCACGTCCCGAATGTGAAACATCAACGATTTCAAAAGTCGTTGCGGTTGTGGTAGTCGTTGCAGAATTTTCGGAAGTTTCTGTAGCAGATGTTGTTGTTACTGCTGATGTTGTTGTGGTTTTTTCGGTTTTCTCATCAGAAACAGGATTTGATTTTGACTGTCCACGTCTGTTTTCGGCTTTAAGTATTCCGTCGTCGGCGACTTCTCCGAAATCCCCTTCTTTAACTGTCATAATAACGGGTTCTGCTTCGGGTTCGGTTTCTGTTTCGGATTCGGAAACTTCCTGAACAATTTCCTTTGAACCGCATGAAACAGCAGATGTAAACACAATACCTGCAATAAAAAGTGAAGCAAATCTTTTTTTCCCCAACTTCATAGTCATATTACCGCCTTTTGTCATCTTTCTTTTTTGTATATCGTATTAACGGATATTACTATTTTATTATACTCTTTTTTTCTTTTTCCGTCAACTGAATTTTGTATTTTTTTATGAAATATACTTTTTTCACAAGGTTTAATTTCTGCGTAAAGAACTTACTCAAATATTACCTGATACGGCAATTCCGAATATATTAAAAATCCTTTCTATACTGAATGAGAACTTTTTTCAGTTCTGCTGAAATAATTTCTATATCATCGTTTATTTTATCTGTACACAATGACAAATCATCAAATAAATTATTCAGATTAGCTTCAAAATTACTCGGAAGTACTGAACAGTATTTCATACATAATTCAACAAGACGCTTTTCACCGAAATGCGTCAGTCTGTTAAAGGCAAGTATGATATCAAAATAAGATTCTAAAAATGCGGTGGTACGGTGTATAACACTTAAATGGTCATTTCTTGCAACTGCTTTTTCTATCTGGTGCGAGTATGCTGGCAGTGCATCACATAACAGATTCATATTTCTTTTAATTATGTTTTCCCTCAGAATATCAGGATAAGGCACATCAAAATGTTTCTTAGCTTGTGAAAGTCTTTCGTTTTTATCATATATCACCTTGCAATTCATAAGATTGTGCCACATACAAGTTGTATATCCGTTATGTGCATGATAATTTTCAACTACATCTGAAACTTCTCTGTAAAAATCATCAAAATTTCTATAAATAATATCAATATCCACACCATTGTTTAATGTGCAGTTATCTTCATATTCCCAGTAATGATTACCAATTTCTATGGTACTGCAATATTTTTTAAGAATATCGGTTCTTGTTTCCTCACTGATGTGTGACGTACAATAAACATATACATCATAGTCGGATTTTTCGTCATAATTCTGCCCCGAGCGTGAACCGCCCAGAGCTATTGCCTCAACCTGTTTCAGTTCAGATAATTCAATAAATAATTTTTCTGTCATATAAAATTCTCCTGTATATACTAAAAATCCGGTTTATTATTCGATATAATTTAAAAATAAACCGGAATAGAAATTTAGTTTTTTAGGCTCTGCATAGGTGCGGGAATCCGTCCGCCACGATTTATGAACTTAGCAGACGACTTTTCCCGTATCGGCATAACAGGACCGCTTCCGAGAAGTCCGCCGAATTCAAGAATTTCGCCCTCTTTCTTTCCTATTGCAGGAATAAGACGGACAGCCGTTGTTTTTGAGTTCACCATGCCTATAGCGGCTTCGTCGGCTATAATTGCGGAAATTGTTTCAGGCGTTATGTCACCAGGTACAACAATCATGTCAAGACCAACCGAACATACAGCCGTCATTGCCTCAAGCTTTTCAAGACTGAGTACACCTGCAACTGCTGCATCAATCATACCTGCGTCTTCAGAAACAGGAATAAATGCACCCGAAAGACCTCCGACTGTGGAAGATGCCATTACACCACCTTTTTTAACTGCGTCGTTGAGCATTGCAAGACAAGCAGTAGTACCGTGAGTACCACACATTTCAAGACCCATTTCCTCAAGGATATGTGCCACACTGTCCCCGATTGCTGGAGTGGGAGCAAGCGAAAGGTCAACAATACCAAACGGCACACCCAGCTCTTTTGAAGCCCTTGCACCGACAAGTTGACCCATACGTGTAATTTTAAAAGCTGTTTTCTTGATTATGTCGGCTAATTCGTTTATAGATGCGTCGGGGTACTTTGCAAGTGCCGAACGCACAACGCCAGGACCTGATACACCTACATGAATTTCGCAGTCAGGCTCGCCAACGCCGTGAAATGCTCCTGCCATAAAAGGATTATCTTCAACAGCGTTGCAGAAAACAACAAGTTTTGCAGGTCCTATGCAGTCACGGTCAGCTGTTCTTTCGGCGGACTGCCTGACAATCTGTCCCATAAGTTTTACAGCGTCCATATTTATACCCGACTTTGTAGAGCCGATATTGACGGACGAACAGATATTCTGTGTAACGTCAAGTGCTTCGGGAATGGACTGTATGAGTGCCATATCTCCTGCACTGAAACCTTTGTGTACGAGTGCGGAATATCCGCCTATGAAGTTTACACCACAGGTATCGGCGGCTTTCTGAAGTGCCTTTGCAAACTTCACTGGATTCTGATTAGGACAGGCAGCGGCAAGCATTGCTATAGGAGTAACGGAAATTCTTTTGTTTATAATCGGGATTCCATATTCCTTTTCAATCTGCTGACCAACAGGAACAAGATTTTTTGCATGGTCAACAATTTTGTTGTAGACCTTTTCACAAGCCTTGTCAATATCCGTATCAATACAGTCAAGAAGTGAAATTCCCATTGTTATGGTTCTGATGTCAAGACATTCGTCCTGAATCATTCTTATAGTTTCGAGTATATCGTATACATTAAGCATCTGCGGACTTCCTTTCTGATTAAATGCTGTGCATTGAGTTGAAGATGTCCTCATGCATTGTATGGATTGAAAGACCAAGCTCCTTGCCGAGATTATCCATTCTGTCAACGAGCTGTGCAAAATCTGCTGACATTGCGGAAATATCCACAAGCATAATCATGGCGAACATATCCTGAAGTACACTTTGTGTTACTTCGAGTACGTTTGCATTGTATTCCATACAGATTCCCGACACCTTATGAAGTATGCCGACATTGTCTTTGCCTATTACAGTTACAACTGCTTTCATATAAAAAAACCTCCGTTGATATTTATTATATTACAATTATATCATATTCTTAATACGATTTCAAGATAATTTATCTTTTATATTGGTCAATAAAAAAAAACTTGCATATATCCGCCTGTTGTGATATAATAATTTCTAAAGAAAAAAGGAAGGTGATTTTGATGAACCTGATTGACTGTCACACACATACACAGTTTTCAATGGATTCGGAAGCAGATATAGATGACTGTATAAGAAAAGCCATTGATATGGGGCTTTCTGCCTATGCTGTCACAGACCACTGTGAATGCAGTACATGGTATAAGGAAGAACATTATCCCGATAAGGAAAATTTTGATTACTTCAATTATGCACAGGATTTTTATAACTCCGTCAGTGCAGTTACAGAACTGAAAGAAAAATACAGAAATTTCAACCTGATATGCGGTGTCGAAATGGGGCAGGCAACACAGGACATTGAAGTTGCCGAAAAGATTATTTCCGATGAAAGACTTGATTTCATTATAGGTTCAATGCACCAGCTGAAAGGTGAAAAGGACTTCTATTATATAGATTATGAAAATATGTCAGCGGACGGAATCTGTAATCTTCTCGAAAGATATTTCAAAGAAGTGTATCAGCTCTGCAAAATGAACTGTTTCGACGTTCTCGGACATCTTACATATTGTCTGCGTTATATGAAATGCAGAAACAACATAAATCCTGATATAAGTCGTTTTGATGAGATTATTGCGGAAAGTTTCCGTATTCTTGCACAGAACGGCAAGGGCATTGAAATAAATACTTCAGGAATAAGGCAAGGTTTCGGGGACGTTTTCCCGTGTCTTAAATATGTGAAACTCTTTAAAGATATGGGCGGTGAAATACTTTCAATAGGTTCGGACGCTCACACTGTTGACGATATAGGAAAAAATATTGCCGACGGCGTGGAGACCGCAAAGGCGGCGGGCTTCACCCGCCTGTGCTACTTCAAAAAACGAAAGCCATACTTTATAAATATAAACTGAAAGGAAAGATTACCATGAGTGATATTGTAAAAATTTTACAGCAGAATGCACGTATTTCAAATACTGAACTTGGTGAAATACTCGGTGTATCTCCTGCTGAGGCTGAGGCAGAAATAAAACGTCTCGAAAATGAGGGAGTTATAAAGGGATACAGCGTTATCGTCGATGACGAACTTTATGACAAATCCGCAGTTTATGCAACTATAGAACTTAAGGTCACACCACAGCGTGACTGCGGTTTTGACGATATAGCAAAGACTATTATGATGTATGACGAGGTTGAAAGTGTTAATCTCATGTCGGGAGCATACGACCTTGCCGTTGAGGTAAAGGGCAACAACCTTAAAGACGTTGCATTGTTTGTGTCAGAACGTCTCTCGACTATAGACGGCGTACTTTCAACTGCTACACATTTCATTCTTAAAAAGTACAAGGAAAAAGGTATCTTCATTGACCGTGAGGAAACTGACGAAAGGGGACTCTGTTAACCGTGATAGATTATGACAAAGTTCTTTCAGACAAAGTAAAAAAAATGAAGCCTTCAGGCATACGTAAATTTTTCGATATTGCAGGAACTATGGAGGGCGTTATAAGTCTGGGAGTAGGTGAACCCGATTTCTCTACACCGTGGGTAATCCGTAAAGCTGCTATACAGGTACTTGAACGCAAGCACATTATATATGGTGCTAATAAAGGTATTGAATCGCTCAGAAACGCTATCTGTCGGCGAATCAAGAAAAAACACGGCGTTGAATATGATTCCGAAAACGAAGTAATAGTTACCGTAGGCGGTTCGGAGGGAATTGACCTCGCTATCCGTGGTATCGTTGACCCTGGCGACGAAGTGCTTGTTGTAGAACCGTGTTTCGTGTGTTATGCTCCTCTTGTTGAACTCGTCGGCGGTGTGGCTGTACCTGTCCCGACAAGAATTGAAAATAATTTCAAACTCACTCTTGAGGACTTTAAAGATAAGGTTACAGACCGTACAAAAATGATTATAATGCCGTTCCCGAACAACCCGACGGGTGCGGTAATGACAAAGGAAGATTTAGAGCCTATTGCCGAATTTCTGCATGGTACGGATATAATGGTGCTTTCTGATGAAATATACTCTGAACTTACATACGGAAGAAAACATTTCTCAATTATCGAACTCGACGGAATGAGAGAACGTACCATATATGTAAACGGTTTTTCAAAGGCTTACGCCATGACGGGCTGGCGGCTTGGCTATGTCACCGCTCCCGAACCTGTTATATCTCAGATTGCAAAAATTCACCAGTACGGAATAATGTGCAGTCCGTATATAAGCCAAAATGCAGCTGTTGAGGCTCTTGAATCATGTGATTCCGAAATTGTAAAAATGAGGGACGAATATAATACACGCCGTCGTTATCTTGTAAACGAGTTCAACAGAATCGGTCTGACGTGTTTCAATCCCGAAGGAGCATTTTATGTGTTCCCGTGTATAAAGAGTACAGGACTTACAAGCGAGGAATTTTGCGAACGTCTGCTTTATGAGGAAAAAGTGGCAGTAGTTCCAGGCAGTGCTTTCGGCGACAGCGGTGAGGGTTATATACGTATTTCCTACGCTTATTCACTTAAACACCTTATGGAAGCTATGAGAAGAATTGAAAACTTTATTGAAAAACTCAAAGGTGAAAATCATGAAAATTAAGTCAGCCGCAAAAATAAACCTCGCTCTTGACGTTACAGGCAGACTGGAAAACGGTTACCACAGCATTGAAAGCGTTTTCCAGACCGTAAGCATTTACGACGAAATAACCGTTGAACTTGCTGAATCAGGTATAGCCGTTTCGTGTGAAGTGCCTGAAAGTTTTGCACAGTCCGACCCCATACCGTGCGACGAAAGAAATATAGCATATAAAGCCGCAAGGAAATTTTTTGATGACAATAATCTTGACATCGGTTGCAGAATACACATAAAAAAAGGTATTCCCTCACAGGCAGGTATGGGCGGTGGAAGTTCCGACGCTGCGGCTGTTCTGTACTGTCTTTCCAGAATGACGGGAAAAGAGATTATTTGCCCTGAAAAATTAGGGGCGGACGTGCCTTTTTTCCTGACGGGCGGTACAGCTTACGTTTCGGGAATCGGTGAAAAAATAACTCCTGTTCCGGACTATTCGGGAAGAATCTTTGTTATCGCAAAGGGCAGACAAGGTGTTTCGACTGCTGAGGCGTACAGAAAAATTGACTCCCTTGTACATCATGTTCACCCACAAGTAAATAAACTCGTTGAGGCTATCGAAAATTCCTCCGAAAACGCATATAAATATTTCGGGAATTTATTTGAAGATGCTATACAGCTTGACGAAGTAAACACAATAAAGTCAGTTATGCTTGAATGTAATGCACGTTCAGCTGTAATGACGGGTAGCGGTTCGGCGGTTTTCGGACTTTTCTCAGACTATAATTTGTCTGAAATCTGTACAGAAAAACTTATCCGTAAAGGATTTTATGCGGAAATATGTCAGTCTGTAAATAAATCATTTATCGAAATATGATAAAAATTACCGCACAACTTTAAGTTGTGCGGATTTTTTTACTGTCTGAATGTCGGCATAAGCTGTAATTTGTGAAGATTATTCTTGTGCATACGGTTTATTTTTTCCTTGAGTTCAGGTTTGTCGGAAAGGTCTGTAATACCTCTTATATAGGTATCAAGTTCCGCATAAGTGAAACCTAAATTTTCCTCATCAGTCTTACCGCAGAGTCCGTCAATGGGGACTTTGTGTACAAGCTCATACGGTAAACCGAGTTCGTCGCCTATCTGAAGAATTTCGGTAACTGTAAAATCAGAAAGCGGTGAAAAGTCACCTGCCGCATCGCCGAACTTTGTTGAATAGCCTACCCAGTCTTCCGAAAGATTACAGGTGTTGACTACACGACCGCCGACCGTTGCCGCAACCGCATAAAGCGTTGTCATTCTGATACGTGCAGGTGTATTGACAACCGCCTGTGAGGAGGGTTCAATGTGATTTTTAATTTCAGTCATGAACGACTTTACAGTTTCGCCGATATTGATTATATAGTGATTTATGTCAAGAGTTCTGACTAAAAGCTTGCTGAACTCTATGTCCGCCTGTTCACCCTGTGGCATAAGTACGCCTATAACTCTGTCTTTACCGAGAGCCTTAACGCAAAGTGCAGCCGCAACAGAACTGTCCTTACCGCCTGAAATACCTATAACAGCCTTGGTTGTAGGGGCAGCGTTTTCCTCAAAGTACTTTTTAATCCAAGCAGTAATATTTTCAACTGCCTGTTTAGCGTCGAAATTTCCCATATTAATTACCTCCGTTTTTTTCATTATATTATATATAAACAGATTTGTCAAGTCAGAAATTTCCGTTGTTCAGGGTCTGACGTATTTCGTCAAGTGTATATTCTTTTAAAAGTTTACCGTCCCTGAAAACAGATTGCAGAAGATTTCCGTCTGGGATACTGCTTGCCGTGAAATTGTCTTTATAATTTAATCTGCCGTTTTCGTCACGGTAAACATAACATAGACCTTTCTGACTTTTCTTGAAACCGCTGTCTTTCGGATTCTTGAAAACAGGGTATTCCATGCCGTCTATTTCAGCATAACACGCCTTTATCGCACAACCGAATGTATCTCGTGTAAAGGGTTTTAATATTCCGTCCTCCTCTATACAGTGCATTGAAAATGAACCTACACCCAAAGCAACATTTGAACAGGCAAAGCCGTTTTTTATTAATATTTCGTAAATTTCTTCACAACGCTGTACTGTTATGCTGTCGCCGTAAATAGCTTTTACGTGTGGATCAAGGACTTTGTAACCCTTGCTGTTCACAGTACCGCCGAACTGTTCCCACAGCCTGAAAACCGTCTTTGTTACAACTTCAACGCAGTCACCTGAATCCCCCCTCATAAGCATACAGCCGTTGTGGTTCATGATTTCGTCGTGGAGCTGAGGAAGTATATTGTCAATAACGTTCCAGTAGTCGTAAGAATCAAGCACAGCCGAAAAACTTGTATTCGGATAGAGTTCGGTTAGTAACTTTCTGAGGAAAGTTATTTCGTCGCCGTCACAGGCATAATTTGAACACATAACAAAATGTTCCGTACTTACCGCACCGAATGCCACATTTTCTTTTGTACAGTCACATTCAAACATCTTTTCAAGATAAGGAATAGCAGGAACTGTTGCGGTATTCTCAAAAGACAAGCACCAGCCGGCAGCAGCTTTAAGTGCCGCCTCAAAGCAAGTATCGCCTCTGAAATCAAACGACCCTAATGCTTTTGAACGGCTTATATTGTCGTCACAGGTAATGTTATAGTATTTATTGACTATTTCACGGTAAGTCGCACCGACTGTTGCGGTAATCTGCGGATACCATATCTCTGCACTTATCAGACTTTCAAGAGCCTGCGGAAGCCATGCAAAATCCTGATGTGTATTGCTTATACTGAACATCGGAACGTGTACAGGTACTTTTTCACCCTCGGGAAGTGCGGTAATTTCAACGGGAAGATAACCCAGACGGTGAAGTTTACGGATTTTTTCAGAATTATATACGCCTTTTCCGAGAGAAGCACTAAGAACACGTTCAAACTCTCCGACTACTTCATTTTCGGGACGTTCAAAAAAGTTTTTATTAAAAAAGTCTATAAGATACGTTTTTATAAACATCTGCAAACCGAAATTGACTACACTGTCCCAGCGTTTTACACGGCTCATGCGTGGGGTATAGTATGAAACGGATTTAGTCATTTTCGGGTTAAGCATATCGCTGTGTACCGTCTTGTAAAAGTCGCACATCAGCATAGGATTTATATAGTCATACAAAATTAATCACTCCTTTATATAGTTATACCAACTTTCAAGCGTTTGAATAAAATTGTCAGTATTTTCTTCCTGCTCCGAAAAATTACTACAGGAAACTTTTTTAGAAACTGCTACATCAAGCTTTATAGTTTTCCGGTTAATCTTAAAAACAGCTTTTACACTGTAAGCAGGCATTAAAGCAAGTTTTTTTATTTTAAAACTTTTCAAATCCTGTGGTGAAAAAATATATTCATTTTCTGATATTCCTAAAGCAGAATATTCCACAACAAGAAGTTTGTCATCATCTGTAACCGCCAAAAAACCAGTTTTTGCATTATATCTGCTGAAAAATCCGCTTCTGCAATATATGGAAGCAAAAACCGGATATTTATAATTTTCACAGAAACGGTCAAGACTTTTTTTCATAAATTCATCTGTAAACTTCATCATAACAATCAAAAACAGTCATTTTACTGTCAGGTTCAATATCAAAAAGCGAATTAGTGGTATATATATGTTCTATCAAATCCCCCTTTAAGAGTTCACCGCTTTTTATAGATTCCTCACAGTGAGTGAAATATACATATATATCGCCACACCCAAGCTCTTTGAGTTTCTTTGCGGAATAGTAGACCGTTCCGCCCAGAGAGCATATATCGTCGATTATAAGGACGTTTTTATTTTTCGGAGTTTCACCGAAAACATCAAGTCCGAGAATTTTTCCGTCGCTCCAGTTGCGTTTTTTTATTCCGAAACCGATATGCCGAAAATCCCTGAACATATCAGAATAGCGTTTACAGCTTCCTTCGTCGGGGAAAAATACATAATCATTTTCCCTGTCGATTTTTGAAAGTTCAATAGCAGAATTTATATATTTTTCGGGGGAAAGGTTTTCACAGCGGTCAAGTAATGCAACTGATACAGGGGAATGTGCATCAAGAACAGTTACTTTATTGAAGTTAAGATAATTTATAATCTTACAGAAGTATTTCAGTGTAAAAACTTCGCTTTTGTCATAAACCCTGTCCATACGTGCATTATGAAGATATGGAATATATAAGTTTATAGGATTGTTGTAATGTTCTTTAAGATTTTCGGTTATATAAATCAAAAGCGTCAAATCATCAGAAGAATTGCTGTATTCTATTTCAATCGGTGAATCGTCTGTTACATGAATTTCGGGAATATCTATTTTCCAAGCACCGTCCAGAAAACGCTGTGTTTTCGGAAAATATGTTTTCTTGTATTTTATATGAATCATATTTTTCACTCCTCAATAATAATCTGACAGGCTTTCATAGCGTCAAGAGCTGTTTTGTGGCTTGCAGGCGTAACTCCTGCACAACAGTCTGCAATAACTTTTACAGGTACTTCAGGAAATGCAGACTTTATAATCATGGCGTTTGAAATTACACATATATCCGTGCATACGCCTGTAAGCTGAATCTCTTCAATTTTTTCATCACGTCCCACCGCAAAAGGCAGGTCAACAGCTCCGAAAGTTATTTTTTCAAGCCTTATACAGTCACCAAAAGCATTGTTGATTTCGGGAACAAGCTTCCAGCCGTCAGTGCCTCTTATACAGTGCGGAACAGGCAAATATTTTCCCTCCTGAGTATTCATATAGTTTTCGTCATGGGTATCAAGGGTAGCGATTATTTTTCCGTCGGGTTCTGTTTCACGGAATTTTCTTATATATTCCGCAACCTTTACCACAACGGACGCTGTTTCAGGGTTTCCAAGGACACCCGTTGTAAAATCGTTCTGCATATCAACTACTATTAAAACTTTCATAGTATCACACTTCTTTCTTTAATTTTTCGTAAAGTTTAGATGTTCTGTGTGCCTTTCTTTCGTCGAAATACTCCGTCTCACGTATCTTTGAAGCCATTTTCTTGCGGAAATTCTGCGGAGACGTCTTTTTGCCTATAATAATTTCATACGGTTGCTGTAAATCCGAAATAGTAAAAAGCGGCGGCATGAGGTCAAATATAATGTTATGATTTGTGACTTCATCACGTAGTCTCATAAAGGCATCATAAATAATTTCGGCGTGGTCAAATGCAATGGGATTTTCTGATGGTATTCCGTCATTGTAACGGATAACAATTTCATTATTGCCGTCGGACAAAGTAATTTTTTCACCATCTGAGTCGTCGTACTCAAAATCAAGCCAGTGTGCATCAAGAGCGTCGGAATCTTCGGCAGTTGAAAGAGCAACGGTTTTTGTGAGTGCAAGGAAAGCACACGAAATAATCCAGCCTCTCGGGTCACGGTCTGCCCTGCTGTAAACTCCGATATTTATTATTTTCGGGTCGGAAACTCCTGCTTCCTCCCTGAGTTCACGGACGGCAGTTTCTTCAATTGTCTCACCTTTACGCAGAAATCCGCCTGCCAGTGAATAGCGGTTCATAAAAGGCTCTTCACCTCTTTTTACAAGCAGGATTTTAAGCTTACGCTGTCGGAGATTTCGGGGAGAATCAGGCTCTATGCTGTCTATTCCGAACACAACACAGTCCGCCGCCACAGACGGTCTTTCATAATTTTCTATTGAATACATTTTATTACCTTCTTAATAGTAATATTCAGTTAATAACTTTTAGTTTATAAGTATTATAACACAGATTTTCTCATTTGTCAAGGCTTTTTTCAAAAAAATAAAAAATCCCTCCGCATATGCAGAGAGATTTAATATATCAGAATATCAGACGAACTTTGTCACCGCCATATATATCAATATTTTTCTATGTGATTCAGTTTCGGAGAGTATTTTTTATTTTTTAATGAAGCACACATTTTTCACACGGTTCAAGTCCTGCGGACAGGGCTTCTTCAAGGGTTACTTCATAGTATGTTCCATTACCGCATGGGTTTTCATAATGATATTTTTTTCCTGATTTTGTTCTGTAAATATGAACTTCCTGTGGTAAAACAGTATTTGTTATGACAGTAGTTGTAATAGCTGGAGTAGTTGTTTCTTCTGTGGTAGTTGTATTAGTTGTGGTTGTAGTTGTTGTAGTTGTAGTAGTAGCTGTAGTAGTTGTTGTTGTAACATCAGTATTTTTATTTGTGATACTGTCAATTCCTGCCTTATCGCTCCAGTCATAAGTATTCAGGGCTGTTCCATAGTCTATAAAAATTTTTGAATCTTCATTATATACTGTTTCGGCAGATATTTTTTCGCCGTCAAAAGAAATCAGTTCAACCTTCTGCTGTGTGTCCTGTCTGTAATCTTTATAAAGTTTTCCGTCCTTTTCAACCAGAGTGCTGTAATCTGCATCGATGTCACCGACAAATATCATCTCATCATTTTTTATGCTGTAGACAGAATATTCATTATCCGCTTTATCTGTACCCATTTCGGTTATAAGTTCATAAATGCCATCACTGTTTATGTCGTATATGTAATAGTTTCTGAATGTTATGATATTATCCTGTATACTTCCGAGCATATTAACGGCATCTTCATATGACGAGTAGTCAACAGTTTTATTTTCTTCATTAGGCCATGTAGCATGACCGAGTGCAGAAAGTTTTGCATAGTACTGCTGAATCTGTGTAGCGTCTACTGCGTCAACCAAATCATCATGATTTACATCTGCCGCCATAAGCTGTCGTTCATTGAAAGTGACTTCACCGTTTGCGGAAAGTTTTGCATAATACTGCTGAATCTGTGTAGCATCTACTGCATCAGTCAGATTATCACCGTTTACGTCGCCTTTGAGATAATAATTGAGATGAAGAGATATATTTTTCTGTGTTTCTGTTTCAGACGAAATGTCCCATTCATTTTCCGTATATTCGTTGTCGATATTGAAAATGTATGTCATATCCAAGAAACTATCGGGATTGTCATTGCCGTCGGGGACTGTGAATACATCTGTATAAACAGTGGTATCATTGAAAATTCCGCCTGTTACCGCAACACTGAGGGTGTAATTACGGTAATCATCTTCAGTGGTGTCTCTGCCTTCGATATCGAATGAGTATGAATTTCCGCCGTCTGCCACTATATTGTAATATGGTTCGTCCGTCACTTCGGGGGAAGTGAAGTTTATTTTTATTTCTGCGGAAGCTTTTTCCGGAATTTCAACAGTTATTCTGCCGTTTATGTCGTTTGCATTGAAGTCATCATAAACAGTGTCAATGTTTTCCGCAAATACATTGGTAGGCACGATTGTCATTACAGACAATGCAAAAGCTGAAATAACAGCCTGTATTCCTGATTTTTTCATAAATAAATTCCTTTCTTTGTGTTCTATTGTGAAGAAACTGCACTGCCGTCGTCGTTTATGGCGATTATGGTTATATTTTCGGGATTTACCCCCGAATCTTTAGGAATATAAAGTGAAAAACCGTTGTCGCTTGTTTCTCCCTCACGTTCAAGAAGTTTGTCCTCAAAGGCGTTGAAAGCCCTGTAGGTAACGCCGTTTGCGGTTACAAAAATTTTTGTATTGATACCCGTAAAAAAATTTTTTCCGAGTTCTCCGAATATATGTATATAATTTCCGCTTTCTTCGTACTTTACGGTTACGTCACCGCACACTTCGAGAGTTTTGAAATTTAAATTTTCGGCAACGGGTGCGGACATAACAGGAGCGTATTTCTGCAAATTCGGTATATTTCTTTCAACGATTTCAAGTATTACCGTATCTGCACCGTTTTCACCTATTCCGTCCATTCTGTAGGGAACTGTTCGTGTAAATTCAGCCGAGCCGAAACATTCAGCCATGAACGGAATTATAGCCTCACCGTATGAATCACGGTACATAAGCAGGTTTCCGTTTTTTCCCTCGCAGAAAGTTTTTATGGACATATCGTCAAAAGCCATAAAACGTCCGAGATACTGATATTTATATTCATAATCACTGTATATCTGTGTGTCATCGGGTTTTTCGGACGGATAAATCATTTCTGCCAAATCTCCCTGACGGTCGTTTCTTACTGTCCAGTTTCCCGACGGGCATTTTTCTCTGCCGAGCATTTCCATAAGACGTGCGTGACCTGCATATGCTCCGAGATTATTCCAGTGGGTATCTTCTTTGTGATAAAGCGGAATATTTGACTCTGTATTCAGAATGACTTTTTTCATATCACAATACGGGAAATCTTCTTCAAAGCTTTCCGAAAGCTTCTCATAGTTTCCTTTATCGTCGGCAGGGGAGTAGTTTGACGGCATATATTCGAGATAAACGGAATTTTTATTGGGTGCTATGGTAAATATAAACTGTGCATTGTTCTGTTTGCAGTATTCGTTCATTATTTCAAGATTGTTTTTTATATTGTTTATTCCTCGGTCGCTCAGGGTATTTATATTCAGAAAATCATTTACTGTTTCGCCATAATACAGCCAGCCATTTTTTCCTACAATTACGTCCCTGTTCGGAGAAGTTCCGAAAACAGTTGATTTAAGTCTGCCGTCAAGAGTAACAAGCTGTTGACGGAAAGCAAAGTGTTCTGAAAAATAGGTTTCAAATTCGTCAAAATAATCAAAATTAAGTTCACCGTCGTCAGTTTTTATTTTCGGAGCATCTGAAAGATGACGTTTTTCGCCCGAAGCGTCGGACTTTACAAACGGCATGAATACAGACGGTACAAGGCATATCCCTATAAATACAGCTGAATATATTTTATATAATGTATTTTTGTTCATGGATACCTCCGTTAAAATCTGAAATAAATAAACGGATTGTATGAAGCAGACGAAAGTGTAAGTATACAGACAGCCAGCAGTACAAGTGATACCGCATATGAACAGACTTCCCCTGCTGAAAGTACTTTCTGAGATGTGATTTTTCTGCCTGCTGTCTGCCATACGGGCATTGAGAATATACACGCAAGCACAAACATTATAATGTACATAGGAGTAAGCTGCTGTATGAAAATAGCTGTACTTTCGGCACTGCTGTGTGACGGACTGAACATCTTCCCGATAAATCCGCAAGCCGTTGAAATATCGTCCGCCCTGAAAAATACAAACGCTGTAACAGTCACCAGTAAAGTATAAATATGCCTTAACGGTCTGAACCATTTTTCCGTGTTTATGATTTTATATGATTCAATCATCATGAAAGCACCGTTTATAAGTCCCCACACTATGAAATTAAGACTTGCACCGTGCCATAGTCCCGTGCAGAAAAAAACAAACAGTTTATTGAAAGCTGTACGGATTTTGCCCTTTCTGTTTCCGCCTAATGGTATGTATAAATATTCCTTGAACCATGTTGATACGGATATATGCCATCTTCTCCAGAATTCCTGCATACTTTCCGAGATGTACGGATAATTGAAGTTCTCTCTGAAATCAAATCCGAACATTGCGCCAAGTCCTATAGCCATGTCACTGTAACCGCTGAAATCAAAGTAAATCTGAAGCATATATGAAACCGCACCCAGCCATGCAAGCGGAAATGTAAGCTTTTCTGTTTCAAGTCCGTATACAAAATCGGCAGTAACAGCCATTGTGTTTGCTATAAGTAATTTTTTTGACAGTCCTGTTATGAATCTTCTTATACCATGTGCGGTTTTTTCGGGAGTTGTTTTTCTGTTGTCAATCTGGTCGGCGAAGTCGTAATACTTGACAATAGGACCTGCAACAAGCTGAGGAAAAAACGTTATATAAAGAGCAAGCCTGTAAAAACTTTTCTGAATGTATTTAGGTTCTTTATAAGCGTCGATTACGTATGACATCGCCTGAAACGTATAGAATGATATGCCTATGGGAAGGGCAATATTCGGTATACTTATACTGAGGAACGGCAGACAGTCAAGCAGTTCTGCACCAAATCCCGCATACTTGAAAATACCCAGCATAAGAAGGTTTGATGCAATACTTATCACAAGAACTGTTTTTCGTGCTTTGTTTGTTTCTTTCATGGAAAGTCCGAAAATATAGTTCATGATTATGGAAATTATCATCAGAATTATTGCTTTCGGTTCTCCGTAGGTGTAGAATGCTATGCTGAAAACAAGCAGAAGAATGTTTTTAGCTGTAACGGTCGGTATTATACGATAGAGTATATATACCGACGTTAAAAATATAAACAGAAATACGTGACTGCTGAATACCAAAAACAGTCCTCCTTTCTTATACGGGAGTGTAGAAGAAAATTGAAATTACGGTATCGCCGTCATACTGTATATCCATTTCGTTGTCACCATAGGAATAAATCATATAGTTACCGCTTTCCGTTCCTGTTCCGTAGGCTGCTTCCACTTCTGCACGTGAACTGCCGACTTTTATTCCCTTGTCAGTCTGATAACCACCGCCTGTTATGGTAATCTGGAATATATATTCTATATCGCCGTCAATGTAACACTGTATTTCAAGTCCGTCATACTGATAGATTTTATCATCATGTCCGTTCGTCAGACAGGAAGCACCGCCTCCTTCATAATCGGGTGTTCCGAGATTGGAAACTATATCGGAAGCGTTACTGAGCAGATGGTTGATATTGAATTTTACTTCTTTCTGCTGATTGTTGTCGGACTGACCACCGTTTCCGTTGTTGTTGTCATTATTATTGTTATCCTGCTGATTGTTGTTTGAATCGTCCTGATTGTCGTTGTTATTGTCATCGTTATTATTTTCGGGCTGTTCATTCTGTATCTGCTGGGTAGTTTCTTCTGGCTGTGAAGTGGAAGTTGTTGCTGTTGTTGTGGTAGCTGTATCTGTTGTATCTGTGGAAACACTAGTTGTTGCTGTACCGCTTGCATCTGTAGACGTTGTTGATGTTGTTGTTGCGGTTTCAGTTCCCGATACGGTTGTGGTTTCTTCCGTTGATTCTTCTGCTGTTTCGGTTGTTTTTTCTTCACTGATTGAAATGCTTACAGAAGATTCTTCTGTATCATCTTTTCCGCAGGAAACTGCCGACAGTGCCAGAAGTGTTGCAGCTGCGATTAATAAAGCCTTTGAATCCATAATATTTTCCTCCGTTAATAAGATTGGTTTTTCTTGATGGCATTAATTGTACATCGGGTAAACGTAGTTATAGAAGGTGTAATTTTGGGTTTGCAGGTAGCTGAAATCTACCATATAGAATCCGTTGCAGGTATCTATACTTTTCCAGTTGCCGTTGATTTTGATTTCATTCCAATAGTGGTCTCCCGTGCCTCTGCCTGTGCCGTGAACTATTCTTGCTTCATATCCTGCCTGTTTGTAAAGCAGGTCTGTGATAGCGGCATAATAATAACATACTATAAATCGGTTGTCAAAAGCATAGTTTGCAAAATATGACCAGCCTATAGCTTCAATCTGTGCCTGTGTCTTTGTGGCTTCCATCATGGTGTATCTGTTGTTGTTTACTACAAAATTGAATATAGCTTCCGTGCTTGTGCCTATTCTTGCGATTACTTCATTTGCTCTCTTCTGTACTGCCGAAAGTGGCTGGACTTTTCCGTCTTCCCCTAAAGTTTTACCGCCTATAGTAGTGTTTGTTTCCATTATTCCGTAATCATTGAAAAAATATTCGTCGCCGTCTATAGTCTGCCAGCCGAAAACCATTTTTCCGCTTTCAGTATTGAAATAGCACTGATGGCTGTTTACTGTTATCCAGCCTGTCTGTTTTGCACCGTCGTCACCTAAAAAATAAGTGCCGTCGTCGGCTATTGTTACAAGACCGTAAGCAAGAGAACCGTCCTCCGAAAAATAATATTCCTTATCGTCGATATTCTGCCAGCCTGAGAGCATTTTTCCCTCATTGTCACAATAATATTTCTGCTCACCGTCTTCAATCCAGCCTGTCAGCATAATTCCGTCTTCCGAGAAACAGTATTTATTGTCTTCAACCGTAACTTTTCCCGTTGACATAATACCATCACCGGAAAAATAATATGTGTTTCCGTCAATTACCTGCCAGTCTTTCAGCATGATGCCGTCGCTGTCAAAATAATAAACATTTCCGTCTTTTTCGGTAAATCCCGTTGACATCTTTCCGTCGTCTGCAAAGAAATATGTGTTGTCATCTATTATAACTTCACCTGTTTGGGCTTTTCCGTCTGAATTTACATAATATGTATTTTCACCTACTTCTGCGAATCCCTCTGTTGTAACAGCAGAACCTTTTTCGGTGAGAATATATGCATCATTGTCGTTTTCCTTGAAAAAACCTGTGATTTTTCCGTTTTCCGTATCCACATAATATTTTTTGTCACAGTATTCAATCCAGCCTGACACAGATTTTCCTGTTTCGGAGTCAAAATATAATCTCTGTCCGTCGATTGTTCTCCAGCCTGTCTTAAGCACGCCGTTTGCGGAAAAAAGATATTTTTTTCCTTCAATTTCATGTACGCCTGTAAGGTAATTACCGTCCGTATCATAATAGAAAATGCGTCCGCTTTCATCTGTAAACCATTCGGAACGTGCGGAATCGTCGGCATATACAGCCACAGGAACGGCAGACATGATACTGAGTGCAGCCGTAAATGCACATATTGTTAATTTTTTATTCGGTTTCATACGTTTTTCCTTTCTTTTTGGGTTATAGTAATACATTCGCTGAATTATATCAGAAAAGGACATATTTTTTTTATTTGTCGTCTGAAATTTCAAAATTGATTATTTCGTCACGTGAAAATTTCGTTTCGTCACAGTCACATATCATAAATGAAACTGCTTTACGGGCGTTTGAAATAACACATTTCATTGCGTCACCGCCGTATTCGCCATCTCTTGTCCATGTTGCAGGCTCTTCATCAAGACAGGTAAATGTTATCTTGTCTGTACGGAAGAATTTTATATAGTCTCTGTCAATTTCCTCTTTCATATTAAGGAGTGAATAGACTATACGCTGAAGCTGTACGAGGTTGGCAGGCTTCTTTATAAGTACAACTTCAAAAACACCGTCGTCAAGCATAAAGTCATTCATGGAGAGCAGACCCGCAACAGATGCGGTATTTGTGACCATTCCGAAAATAAAATCGTCTTCAATGATATTTTCATTGTATTCAATCCGCATACGCTTTGAACGTATACTGGTAATCTGCATAAGTCCGTTGAGAATATAAGCCGCATGACCAAGTATATTTTTTACCTGTTGGGGAGTTTCATATGTTATGTTGGTGAAAGCACCGAAAGCTGCTATATACATGAAATATGAATCGTTGAAACAGCCTACATCACATTCGGCAGGGTGTCCATTTATAATCCAGTTTACAGCCTGCATGGTTTCTTTCGGAATATCAAGACTTCTGGCGAAGTCGTTTGTTGAACCTGACGGAATATAGCCTATCGGAATTTTATGACTGCTTTTCATTATACCGTGCAGACATCGGCTTAAAGTGCCATCGCCTCCTGCACATACAAGAATATCATAATTATTTTCACAGGCATATTTTGCGGACTCGGATGCGTCCTCACTGCTCTGGGTGGGGTGTACAGTCACTTCATATCCGTTCTTTGTAAATTCATTTATTATATTGCCGAGGTTGTCGCTTATCATGGCTTTTCCTGCGACAAGATTCACTATAAGATACATCTTTGTCATAATAAAATCCTCCTGATACTACTATTATATAATGATTCATTTTATTTTTCAAGGTTATATAATAATTAAAAGAAAAAAATATTTTTCAGACTATTGACTTTTAAAAAAAAGCGTGATATAATATAAAAGCTGAAACAATACAGTACAAATAAGACACTGGGGTGTCGCCAAGCGGTAAGGCAACGGACTCTGACTCCGTCACTTCCGGGGTTCGAATCCCTGCACCCCAACCAATTCTGAAAAGTTCGGTTTTCCGAACTTTTTTCTTTTTATCCGAAAAATAAATGTAAGGAGCAGTAAAATGACAGAAAATTATAAAATTCCGTTAAATTACAGAGAGGGTACATACAAGATTGAAGAAATGGAAAATTTCAGCGGTGAAGTAATTAATATTGAATATATCGGTTTTGATATGTTTCGTTATATAGTACCGAAATATGACAGGGAAGTCCGTATATATGAAATACCGAAAAATCCTGTTTTTACAGCAACTTATGACAACAACGGAGTTATTAAACACATAGAACTGCACCGTGAAAACAAAACAGAATTAGTATATATCAACTTTAAGGATAATGAACACGCCAAAGAAAATATATGGCAGTATTCGTGTTTCTGGGGTGACAGAATTTCCGAAAAAATACTTGAACACAAAGAAAAAGTTTCAAGATTATTCATTGACTATTTCTATGACGGTCAGTCAGTGAATTTTTTGGTAAATATATACACTTCTGAAGATGTTCAGAAAGTAATTGACGATTATAATAAATATATAGAATCAAAGGGCAAAAATTATAAACGTTGTGATTATCCTGTTGCGGACAGTAGTGGGAATTACCCCGATTATCCGAATAACAGCATAGTGCCTGATATTGAGACACTCAGAATAATGCTTCTGTGTGCTGAAGAATTTTTTTCCTGTGAACTTTATGGTTTTGCAATATATGTCATGACTGAAAGAATAAAAGAAAACGTTCTTGACAAAATAGACAAGACTGATGACTTTAAATTAATAGCGGAAGAATATGACTGATAGAAATAAAAGCTGTAGTAATACGGACTTTTGTGAAATATTGCAGATTCTATTGACTTTTTCTGTTTTTGATGATAAAATATACTTAATTAAAGATACGTTTTAAAATCTGCGTATCAGGAGAGGGGAAATTATTATGAACAAATTAAAAACTGCAACAGCATTATTATCAGCTGCTGTCCTTGCTGTTTCTGCTGTTCCTGCGTCTTTCACGTCTGTGGAAAATACACTGACAGCCTCCGCAGTTGACGACAATAATGATGACTGGCTTCATGCAGAAGGCAGCCGTCTTTATGACATGAACGGTAATGAAGTATGGCTGACGGGTGCTAACTGGTTCGGTCTTAACTGTATCGAATATTCACCGCACTATCTCTATGCGGGCGATATTGATGATATGCTTTCAGAAGTTGCCGACAGAGGTATAAACGTTATTCGTTTTCCTATTTCAACGGAGCTTATCCTTTCATGGATGAACGGTACTCCCTATCAGATAAGTGCTGGCGGTATGCAGGCAGTCTATAATCCTCCTGTAGACCAGGACGACGGAAACGGCGGTGTTGTCAAGGCTGGTACTTACGGAAATCTTAACAAGGATTTTGTTGAATCTGACGGCAAAACCCTTATCACCAGTGACAGAGGATTTGATATAATTCTTGACAAGTGCAAACAGCACGGTATAAAGGCATTTATTGATATTCACAGTCCTCATGCCGATAACTCGGGTCATAACTATAACCTTTGGTACGGCAAGGAAACAGCTGACGGTACTATGGTTACTACTGAATTGTGGCAGGAAACTCTTGTATGGCTCGCTGACAAATACAAGAACAATGATACCCTTTTAGGTTACGACCTTAAAAATGAACCTCACGGAAAAGGTCAGGAGGGCAAAGATGCTGCCAAATGGGACGGTTCAACAGATGAGAACAACTGGGCTTATGCCGCTACAAATTGTGCTGACGCTATACTTGATGTTAACCCTAATGCACTTATTTTCATTGAGGGCGTTGAACAGTCTCTCAGTGGTGCTATGCCTGGAGATTACTGGGGAATTGCAGACAGACGTGATAATTCTCCTTATATCGGAGCATGGTGGGGCGGTAACTTCAGAGGTGCAAGAGAGTACCCCATTACCCCGAAACACGGCACAAGTCAGATTGTTTATTCTCCTCATGACTATGGTCCGTCGGTTTATGCACAGACTTGGTTTGACAAGGACTTCACAACACAAACGCTCCTTGATGATTACTGGTACGATACGTGGGCTTATATCAATGCCGAGAACATCGCTCCCGAACTCATAGGCGAATGGGGCGGTCATATGGACGGTGCGGAAAATCAGAAATGGATGGAACTTCTCCGTGATTACATGATTGAACATCATATCAATCATACTTTCTGGTGTCTGAATACAAACTCAGGCGATACGGGCGGTCTTTGGAAAAATATCTCATGCGGTCAGCAGCAAGGTTCAACACAGATTGAGTGGGAAAAAGATAAGTATGAACTTATGGAACCGTCACTCTGGCAGACTCAGGAAACAGGTAAATATATAGGTCTTGACCATCAGCGACCTCTCGGCGATAATGGCACAGGTATTTCACTCAATGAATTTTATACAAGTTATGCCGCAACAGAGGGCAGTAACCTTGACGGCGGTACAATTGTAAAGGACGGAAAACCTGTCAACATAGATTCGTCAGGTACTACCACCACCGCAACTACAAAGAAATCAGATACAACAACCACAACAACAACTGCTGTTTCAAATACAACAGGCAATTCCGATATTAATTACGGTGATGCGGACGAGAACGGAGAAGTAGGTATTAATGATGCTGTACTGATTATGCAGTCAATAGCAAATCCCGATAAGTATAAGCTTACATCTCAGGGAAAACTTAACGCTGATGTTTTTAATCACGGTGACGGCATTACAAATAATGATGCTCTTATTGTTCAGTATGTTGAATCCAAAACAATAAAGGTTGAAAACCTGCCTGTCGGCAAGGATTTTAATTTTCCTGATTAAATAATAAAAAACTGTCGGATTATGTGTCCGACAGTTTTTTTATTATATTTTCTTTTTTAATTCGGCAATTGCGGCATAGTGAAGAATGTCAAACTCCGCAGGGGCGATTTCGGAAAGCAGTTTCATATGTTCCTGTTCCCATTTGTTTACTTCCGCTTCCGAAAGCGATGCACCTATTCCACGGCACGCTTTAAGCCGTCCGTTCCAGCTTTCACGTGTAAAATGAATTTTAACAGGATATTCTTCATGATATATAAGGTCAAAATTATTCATGTAGCAGTCGGGAACAAATATCGGGTGAACGGTTTCACCTGCACCGCTCCAGTCGGGATTATACTTTAAAATAAGCTTTTCGCTTTCGCCTGCTGTTCTGTCCTGATACGGAAGCCATGCCATATATAAAACAAGAATACGACCGTCAGGTTTAAGCATACGGAAAAAATTAGGCATTACTTTTTCATGGTCAAAATACCAGAAACACTGACATGCAGTAATAACATCAAAAGAATTATCGGGAAAATCAAGTTTTTCGGTCGGAACGGCATAATATTCTATATTCATTCCGACAGATAATTTTTTTGCTGTTTCTATCTGATTTTCAGAAATATCCGTACCCGTCCATTCTGCACCATATCTGTACATATTTCTCGGGAGTACACCCGTTCCTGTTCCTATGTCAAGTACTTTCTGACCTGTGGTACACAAACCACGTCCTACAATTTTATCATAAAATTTCTGTGGGTAAATATCACGGTATTTTGCATAATCGTCTGAGGTTCTCCCCCAGTCGAAAGCCTTTCCTTTGTCTATGTTTTTGTCTTTGATAACCATTTGTTTTCTCCTCTGCTGATTATTCGGGATAATAGAAGTCAAGAAGAAGTTCCACCATAAGTGAATAGGTTTCAACACCTTCTGTTCTGCCGTTCATTTTAATGTTAGTATCCATTGCGTTTGTGGAAACTGTGCTGACTGTTTCCGTCGGAATAACTTCCTTTTCTTCGTTTTCTTCCCAGTAGTTGTCGGGCAGGAATCTGAACCAGTCACGGCGGACATTATCGGAAATATTATCTGTAAGATAATAGGCATCACTTATATTGTTTTTGTAAATCTGATTATGTACATATTCAAGTGCTTCGAGATAACCCGAATACTGAAAACTTATGTCATCACTGCATTGAGTTGTTGCATAGAAAGCAATGAAATTTGCTTCGTCTTCCTGAATGAAACCTTTAAGGTGGGAAAATTCATGGCATACTGTTTCGGGAAGATTAGTCTTGCACATATCGTCATTATAGTTTGCCTCAAGCGAAAAGGGAAAATAAATTCCCGATAAATGCGACTGGCTCATGAAATACGAAAACTGTATGGGTTTGGATTTCGGGTAATATCCTTTAAGCTGCGGAAAAGTTTCGCCTGCTTTTTTCATTGCCTTACGTGCTTCCTTGTTTACATCATCGTTATATTCAAAACAGTTAATATTGTCACGTGGGACTTGTTCAGCAAGGTCGTTTGCCTTTTCAATAAGAACGGAATAAAGCTCGGTGAGCTGTGTTCTCGTGTGAGCAGACGGAGTCAGGTATTTTTCGGCAAAAGGCGTACACTGATACATTATAAAGCAGTTAAGTGTTTCGGTTGAAAGTATAAAGGTAAAAACAGATAAATATATAAGACAAGCCGTACTGACTGTTTTTCTGCGGAAATTCTTTCCGAAAATCAAGAGAATGACAGTAAGCGGAATACCTATAAATACAAGCAGAAGAGCGAGTATTATAAGAATTTCCCCGAATGAAAAGGGAAATATTCCGCTTACGAATGAAAACGGATTTGTTATGAACGGAAATATTTTTTCGGTATAGAAATCTGCAAACGGAGTAAATAGTCTTGCAATAATGTTTATCAGAATCATTATCAGGCATATTGCAAGAAGTACGGAATATCTTTTCCTGATGTGTAATTTTTTCATTTCTTTGATACGTATTAATTGTTGAGTGAGTCTATAAAGTCAAATACGTCTATGGAATTGCCTGCCGAAATCTTTGCATAATAGGCAAGTATAACGGCGGAGTCAACGGTATCAACAAACTGGTCATGATTGATATTTGCTATAATTTTCTGACTGTCGCTGAAAGTTTCAGGTTTTTCGGCGGAAATACGTGCATATTCAGCGAGTATGAAAGCGGAATCAACTGTATCTATAAGACCGTCACCGTTAACGTCACCTGGAACAAGGTCAATGCCGTCCATAAATGTTTTATATGCAATGGTCGGGTAATATTTGCTGTCTTCAATGTTTCTGAATACTTTTGTATAAAGACCGTCAAGGTCTGTGTTTCCGACCCCGATTACATCAAGAACTGTTGCGGCGATTGCAAGCTGACCTTTCTGATTCGGGTGAAAATCCTTTGTTTTACCGCCCTCTGTTTCAGCTTTCAGGGGTTCTTGTATATTTGTGAAGTAATAGGCATATCCAGGGGTTGCAAGACATGAATCCGAGAGTTTTTTAAGTGAAGTGAACTGATAGAAAACATCTGCAATTTCAATGCCGTCAATAGTTTTGAGTTCTTCTCTGAATGTATTCATAACGAGGTTGAAATCTTCTCTCAGCTGAGTAACCATCATGGAATAATTTCCCGAACCGTATTCGGACTGTATGTAGGTAGGAGAGAACTGTAAAGGCTGATAGACTGTCTGAACAATAATTCTTGCATCGGGATTTATACCGTCAATTATTTTCACAGCCTTGTCAATATTCGGCATGATGTCATTGTGTATAATTCCCTGATTTGCTCCGTAAGCGTTGTTGCCTGTAGTAAGACGCAAATTCATGGAAAGAGCTTTCAATTCTCTGTTAAGGTCGGTAATAGCAGTAATTCCGCTGTTTGCATAATCCTTAAGTCCGCCCTCTCCTCTGAAATTAATCATATTCATCATGTCGTTCATACTGGGGTCTTCTGGTATATCCTCCGCCGTGTATCCTGCTTTCAGAAGATTTCTTCTTGCGGCGTAGTCAAGAATTTTTTTGGAACTGTAGTGTATAATATCATTACCGCCGATTGAGATGACCACAACGTCAGCGTCGGCAACAGCCTGTTTTTTATCATCGCTGAGTGTTTCAAGCAAATCGCATAATTCTGATGTTTCAAGACCGTCAACCGCATAATTTTCAACATTACAGCCGAGATAATCGGCACATATCTGTCCGTAATTGTATTCAGTTTCAGGGTCAAGACCGTATCCTGTTGATATACTGTCTCCGAAAATAACCATATTTTCAATATTTTCTTCTTCTGCCGAAACGTTTGCAACAGCCGTTGAAGAAACAGCGATAGCAGCCGACATCATGAATGACAGGGATTTTTTCATAAAATTTACCTCCGTACATTAATAAAAAGTTCTGGGTATAATTTGATTATATATCATTATTTATGTAATGTCAAGCGGAGAATAGTGACAATTACGGAAACATCTGAAAGTTTGCCATGTTTAACAGAATATGGTGAAATACTGTTTTTTACTTGACAAAACAGATATGTAATAGTATAA
>CAMWVV010000017.1 GCA_947177755.1 uncultured Ruminococcus sp.
CTATAATGTTGTATAAAATATCAGAAAAGAGGTTTTTATATGGCAAAGGATAAAAAAATGGTCACTGAAATTACCTCAATGGACGAGGATTTTGCTCAGTGGTATACAGATATCTGCAAAAAAGCCGAGCTTGTTGAATATACAAGCGTTAAGGGCTGTATGGTAATCCGTCCTTACGGATATGCTATATGGGAAAATATTCAGAAAATTCTTGACGGAATGTTCAAGGCTACAGGGCACGAAAATGTATGTATGCCTATGTTTATTCCTGAAAGCCTTTTACAGAAAGAAAAAGACCATGTTGAAGGTTTTGCACCTGAAGTTGCATGGGTAACTCATGGCGGAAGCGAAAAGCTTGAGGACAGACTTTGTGTGCGTCCTACTTCTGAAACGCTTTTCTGTGAACATTACGCAAATATTATACATTCATACCGTGATTTGCCGAAACTCTATAATCAGTGGGTAAGCGTTGTACGCTGGGAAAAGACTACACGTCCGTTTCTGCGTTCAAGAGAATTTCTGTGGCAGGAGGGTCACACTATTCATGCAACCGCTGAAGAGGCTGTTGAAGAAACAGAACGTATGCTTAATGTGTATGCAAAGTTCTGTGAGGAATCACTTGCCATGCCTGTTGTAAAGGGTAAAAAGACGGAAAGCGACAAGTTCGCAGGAGCGGTGTCTACTTATGCAATAGAGGCACTTATGCATGACGGAAAGGCTTTACAGGCAGGCACTTCCCATTATTTCGGCGACGGTTTCGCCAAAGCTTTCGGCATAGAATATACAGACAAGTCCAATAAGAGAGTTAATCCCCACCAGACAAGCTGGGGCGTTACAACACGCCTTATCGGTGCGGTTATCATGACACACGGCGATAACAACGGTCTTGTGCTTCCTCCGGCTGTTGCACCTGTACAGGCTGTAATTATTCCGATTGCACAGCACAAGGACGGTGTTCTTGACAAGGCAAATGAACTTAAACAACGTCTTGCTGATATGGGTATCCGTGTGAAGCTTGACGACAGCGAAAATTCTCCGGGCTGGAAGTTTGCGGAATACGAAATGAAGGGTGTGCCTGTCCGTGTGGAGATTGGTCCTAAGGATATTGAAAACGGACAGTGTGTTATTGCTTCACGCTGGAACGGCGAAAAGGTGACAGTTCCGCTTGACGAACTCGAAAACGCTGTACAGCAGAAACTTAAAGAGGCTCATGACGGAATGTATAACAAGGCTCTTGAAAATCAGAAAAACAGGACTTATTCCTGTACAACGCTTGACGAAATTTCAAAGGCTCTTGAAAACGGCGACGGTTTTATTAAAGCCATGTGGTGCGGTGAAGAAGCCTGTGAAGATGAGGTCAAGGAAAAAACAGGCGTAGGTTCAAGATGTATTCCGTTTGAACAGGAACAACTTTCAGATAAGTGCGTTTGCTGCGGAAAACCTGCAAAACATATGGTTTACTGGGGCAAGGCTTATTGATTGAATAATAATAAAAAGGACTGATTTTATTCAGTCCTTTTTTTATGATTACTGATTGAGTTCTTCGAGTTCTGCCGCTGTAATCGGGAAATCAGAAGCTTTTATGGTTTTTGATTCAATATACTGAATGGCAAGAGCATCAGAATTTGTAATACCACCGCCGTTATCCACAACGTCTGCATTAAGTTTTCCCTGTTCATTGAGTTTGTATTTGTCGGGATTTGCGATTGACTGCATGATAAGTACAGCATCATTTATATTTACTTCTCCGTCCAAGTCCGCATCGCCGTATGAAATATTACTTGCACCGATTACTTCGATTTTATCAATAACCATTATAGTATGAGTACCATCGTGGCACTGCACTTTAACCGAAACATTACTTCCTACACCAGCAGACTTGAATTGTTCTATCATTTCAGGGTAATATGTTTTGAATTCTCCGTTTTCCTTAAACGTAATTGTTTCGTCGGTTATATCTGTTATAGTATCTTCAAATGAAAATGTAATATAATGCGGAATTAAAGCTGTTGTGGTTTGTGTAGTAATTGTTTCTGGGGTAGTTGTAGTCTGTGTAGTAGTTGTAGTTTGTACAGCAGGCTCAATTCCGTCAATAATTGAATAGAAAGATTCTTTAGCGGTGTAGTCCTCGTTGAAAAGGAGAGGATATTTTGAAGCTCTCCAGCTCTGGTCGTCGGTAGTTCCCCAGAATACAACAGCCGAAATATCGTCCTTGTGTTCAACGATAGCATCCATAATGTCGCTGTAATACTTTGCCTGTTCTTTGAAAAGAGAGTTGTCATTTATAGTGACATCAAGTTCTGTTATCTGAACGTCAAGACCAGTTTCACAGAATTTGTCAAGAGCCTTTTTATAAACGTTTACGGCTGGGAATGCATCACTTCCTGAGCGTGCGTCAAGATGAGACTGCATACCGATACCGTCGATATAGTGACCGTCAGAATTTATTTCCTCAACCATTTTAATAATAGCGTCTGTTTTCTGAGGCATATATTCATTGAAGTCGTTGTAATAGAGTTTAGTACCCTCGGGAGCGTACTTCTTTGCAAATTCAAATGCAGGCTTTATGAATGAGTTGTCACCGAAAATCTGAACCCACGGGGAGTTTTGCGAACCTTCCTCCTGTGTACCGGCAGGACGTGCTTTGCCGTCGTCAAGCCAGCATTCGTTTACAACGTCCCATGCATAGAAATCAACGTCAGAATATTCTTCTTCAACCGCTGCAAAAACGTTCTTTATATAGTTTTCCATACGGACAAGCATTTTTTCCTTTGAAACCCATTCACCGTTGGGGTCATAATTTTCTTTGAAGAACCATGTGGGAGTCTGCTGATGCCATACAAGAACGTGACCACGCACGGGGATATTGTTTTCCCTTGCGAAATTGAGGATTGACTTTGCACTGTCAAGACTAACCTGCGGGTCTTCGTCATTTCCTTCTGCCGCCATAGCCTGACAGGCTTTCTGGTCAAGGATAGCATCGGGTTTCAGTTCGTTGCCAGCCGTTATGCTGTTGAAATGTTTTAATATAAGGTTTTTTGTGGACTGCGGAGCGAGTTCCTTGGCAGTTGTGGCAGTACCTAATTTAAAGTAACCGCTGTAAACGTCTTTAAGGGAGGCAATATCCTGCTGAATATCATAGGCGGGAGCTTCCCTGAGTGTGAAATCATCAATATAGATATTATCCGTACCGCCCTCAAAATATATCATTACATTGCTTACATCGTCGGAAAAACTTATCTTTATGTCATTTACTTCCTGCCAGCCGTTGCCGTTGAGGTTTGCAAGGTTTTCATAGTGTTCCGTACCCGAAGCATCGGTATACTGCATACTCATTGTATTGCTTGTGTAGTACTGTCCCATAACCTTACAGCTTACGAGATAAGCCTTGCCTGCCTCGCATATGCTGTCAAGTTTAAGTGCAGGACCGTTCCATGTTTTTGTACGTCCGCTTGCACAAAGTGATTTCTTACCGCTTACAGCATTATCTTCACTTGCCGAAATTACAGTTGTATCGCCTGAATTTCTTGCTGAAAAAGCAGAAACGTCACCGTCCTCAAAATCTGAAGAATAGATAATTTTTCCCTCTGCTGTACCTGTTGCAGAATCTTCAGCGTATACAGCAGATGCAGTTGAACACATCATAACTGCACTGATTGTACCTGCAATCAGGTTTTTAAAATGATTTTTTTTCATTTTTTAGTCCTCCATATATAATGTACGAAATGTTACATTGTACTGTAATTTTACCATATTATATTGAGATTGTCAATAATATTCGGAAAAAATGTGAAGCTTTTTGGATTTACAAATGTAAATATTTGTAATGGAAATGTAATTGTAAATGTTATGTACATATGGTATAATAATAATAATTTAAAGGAGGTTGTTATGAAAAAAATTATTGCACTTCTTACTTTTATGGCGGTATTATGTTCGTTTACCTCATGCGGTCAGGACAGTGCGGACGAGGTAACAGAAGAATCTTCTGTAATTTCTGTTGATGAAAAAACAGAAGATTCCGCAGAGGAAACAACTGAAGAAACTGATGATTCCGAAACAGAGGAAATTGTCAGTGAAGATACCGACAGAGAGGAAGTTTCCGAAACGGAAAACACAGACGAAACAGCAAATGAAAATTCCGAATATCAGAAAGTAATTGATAGCTTTCTGGAATACACCCAAAACAAAGACATTGATGGTATGATAAAATTATCATATCCCGACAAATATTGTGATACTGTAAAAGCACTGTACGAAATGGGAATAAGTTCTCCGCCATGTTTAGACCTGTCAGAAACAATAACCTTTACAAACTTTACTTTGATTAATGTGGACTCTTTAGAACGTCTTTCGCAGGAATATATATCGTTGTTTGACGGCAATTACGGAATGTTTCAGCCCATAAGCGAGTATATCGAACAGAACGGCACTGAAAATACCGACGAACTGAACAAGGTTATAGAAGAAGCACAGAATACACCGCAGGAGGCATATTTTCATGTAGAAGATGCTTTCAGTGTTAATTGTATTTTGCACCGTGAACCTATTGACCCTTCAGAGTTTGATGATGATTCAGACTATGACGAATTTATAGACTATGAATTTACGCTTTATTATATCGACGGTGAGGGCTGGAAAATAGACTATTTTTTAATGCCGTACATATATGCATTAGGAAATGAGGCTGTAGCGAACGATGTTTATAACATATACGCAGAATCGGAAACTGTATTGACTGAGCTTGATGAAGAGGGTTCTGAATTGCCTGAAAACTGTATTATTTCGTCGGACAGCAGTAAAAACTACAACGTCAATGACGAGTTTGCGGATATGTTTGTAAACCGTCTGAATGAATATTATCAGTCAGATGATATTCCGAATTATTTTGTTCTGATAGAAAACAATGAGATTTCATGTGTGGTAGGGACCGACGGAAAATTAAAATATGTTTGGGCTTTTCCTCCCGATTATATGTACAATGAAGACGACTATATGATGTCATATGATGAAAACTATCAGATGCGTCTTGATAAAATAAAATAGAAAAGAGGTTATTATTATGAAAAAAATTATTGCTATGCTGACTTTTACGGCGGTATTATGTTCGTTTGCTTCATGCGGTCAGGACAGTGCGGACGAAGTTTCAGATGAATCTTCTGTTATTTCTGTTTCAGAAACAGAAGAAAATTCCGAAGAGGAAAAAGAAGAAGAAACTGACGATTCCGAAACAGATGAAGTTGACGGAGAAGAAATTTCCGAAACGGAAAATGAAACGGAAGATACAGGTGAATCTTCTGAAAAAACGTCTGCTGACGGTTCTTATGTGGAAGCAATAGAAACGCTTTTAGAGTGCATGAACAATAACGACGTTGAGGGAATGATTAGTCTTGTATTTCCTGAAAGATATCGTAGTGTTATTGAACTTATGGCAGATATGGAAGGCATTTCACTTGATGAAATGGTTGGAGATATGGACGATATTTCACAGGAAAGTGTACGTTTCGTTGAAATTGTTTCCGACGAGCCTATGACCGATGATTATATGGAAATGCTTAACGAAATGTACGGAGGATTTCAGGCAATAAGTGACTACATCGAACAGAACGGCAAGGACAATATTGACTATGATAAACTTGAAGAAGCAATTTATAGTATTGATGATGTTTCAGATATAAAACCTTACTTTGAAATTACCGACGGGCATATAGTAAACTGTATGTTTGAAACTGAGGACGAAAACGGTGAAAAAGATACCTACGAACAGGAACTTATTATGTACTACATTGACGGCGAGGGATGGAAAACTGACCTTTCTATGATGGGTTATGTAAAGAAATCAAAACAGTCAAGCATTAATGCAACCGCTTCAACGATTATTAAAGCCACAAATGTTGCTTGTACTGAACTTGACGAAATGGGCGTTGAATTACCCGAAAAATGTATTATATCTTCTGACCACAGCAAAAATTATAATGTGAGTGATGATTTTGTAAGTCAGGTTGAAGAAACACTTGAGACGTATTTCCCCGACTATGAAAATTATGACTACTTTGTAATAATAAAAGATGGTTGTGCTGTTTATTTGGCATCTGTCAATCCCGATAGTCCGAAATTTGTAGGCACTTACCCTGCAAATCAACTCTATTCCGCAGACGAAGAATATATTTCAAAAGACGAAAAACTGACATACGACGAACTCTATGATATTTGTCTTGAACAGATAAAATAATATAAAAAAATCCTCCTGTGTTATAATGGAAACACAGGAGGTTTTATTATGACAAAGAGAATTATACCATACTATGCCGAATCCGTCAATAAAAAAAGTCTTTCCGTTTTCGTGCGGAGAAACTTTTTTGCCGACAGCAAAACTTATAAAAATTATAATTTCTTGATGTTTTAAAGTTTGTATATTTTTATTTTAAAAACCTATTGACAATTCAAAAATTGTATGATATAATTATATTCGTGATAGGAACACATCCTATTAAAAATTTTTTAAAGGAAAGGAGCATTTTATTATGGCTATACTTCCAAAAGGATTCGATGTCATTATAGATATGCACAAAAGATTAAACCAAGAAACTTACACCACTTCGGAGATTGTTAACGAGTTTACAGGTCTCGGAAAAACAATCGGAACAGCTTCAGGAACGATAACGAGAGCTTTGGCACATGGTTTACTTAAAAGGCATGACTATGGTATTTACAGCGTAAATCCGCAATATCTGACAGATACCGATGTTTTAAGCAATTCTGTTAAAACCAGTCTGAAAAATTGCATAGAGTCGGCAATTCAGGATATAAACCAGAATTTCCCCATATCTGTTGTAATAACAATGGATAAAAATGAGGCTGATATTCTGAAAAAAACCATAGGCAGTCTACAGAAAATCATTAATGAACTTTCATAATAATTGAAAATCATTATATCTACATCAAACAAAAAAGCACCCGTTCGGGTGCTTTTCATTTATATTACTCTTCGGGCATTTTTATTTCGCCGACAATCGGAAGCGGGTCAATACCTTGTCTTGTGTAGTAGTCGGACAGTGCAGAACGCACAGCCTGTTCAGCAAGCACAGAACAGTGTACCTTTACAGCAGGAAGACCGTCAAGAGCCTCAACAACGGCATCGTTTGTGAGTTTGAGTGCGTCATCGATGGACTTTCCTTTTATAAGTTCGGTAGCCATTGATGAAGTAGCAACAGCAGCACCACAGCCGAAAGTCTTGAATTTGGCATCTGTAATAATGTTGTTGTCGATTTTGAGATACATCTTCATAATGTCTCCACACTTGGCGTTGCCGATTTCGCCTACACCGTCAGCGTTCTCAATCTCTCCTACATTTCTTGGATTTGAAAAATGGTCAAGTACCTTTTCACTGTACATCATAATATATCATTCTCCTTTAATACTATATTAACAGCAGTCCCAGTTATAGAGGACATCGCTGAAATCACGCTTTTTAAGCTTTTCACTGTTTATGAAGAAGTTTCCTACTCCTGAATCTCCCCACATAACTAAATCTTCTTTGCCGATATAGTCCGTGTCAAGCTGAAACAGCAGAAAGTCATAATAATTACCGTTTTCCATGTTATATCGGGGGTCAAACTGAGTAAAAAACGGATAACCGCCTACTTTATGTCCTGTATATGATTTTGGGTTTTCAAACTTCTCAAAACTCATACCACATTCACGGGAAACAGGAAAATCATCATATTCATTGTCGTCGTACTCGTTCTTTACGAATTTTTCTTCTATTTCCTCTTTGGTTACGGTCTTGTCAATTTCGGGATAATAAATAACCCTGAAACCGTCCTGATTTGTCGTTGCCCACACGTCCATACCGCAAACATCATCATTAAGAATCCAGAACTGTAAAAGCCCCTTATTCATAAAACCGTCAAGCTGAATTTTGTCGCACTCTATCTGTGCGAGAAGTCTTAACTGGTTGCCGTTGCTGTCTGTCGGAAAATCCTTGTCATGTGGAATATATCCCAGTCCGCCTATTTTGCTCTCAAAAATTGACGGCTTTGTGTCGGTGAGAGTGATTTTCATACATGGCTTTTTATCTGACATAATATTCTCCTTTTAATATCATATTTTAACAGCAGTCCCAGTTATAGAGGACATCGCTGAAATCATGCTTTTTAAGCTTTTCACTGTTTATGAAGAAATTTCCTACACCTGAATCTCCCCACATAACTACATATTCGTCACCGATATAGCCGATATCAAGCTGAAACAGCAGAAAGTCATAATATTCAAGCTGTTTTTCGTCACGTGGGTCACCCTGAACACAAAACGGATAACCTCCGACTTTATGACCTACATTTTCGTCTTCATACCAGTTAATATTTTTGTTTTCGGACTTCTCAAAACTCATACCACACTCATATAAAACAGGAAAATTATTATATTCACTGTCACCGTAACTGTCATCGTACTTATTTTTTATGAACTTTCCTTCTACTTCCTCTTTTGTCACTGTCTTGTCGACTTCGGGATAATAAATAACCCTGAAACCGTCCTGATTAGTTGGATTATCCCAGTCAAGACCGCAGTCGTCATCATTAAGAATCCAGAATTGCAAAAGACCTGTTTTCATAAAACCGTCAAGCTGAATTTTGTCGCACTCTATCTGTGCGAGAAGTCTTAACTGATTGCCGTTGCTGTCTGTCGGGAAATTTTTGTCATGCGGAATATATCCCAGTCCGCCTATTTTGCTCTCAAATATAGACGGTTTTGTGTCTGTCAGTGTAATTTTCATACACGGCTTTGTATTATTCATATTTTTCGCCCTTCATCATCTTTTCCCATACAGGCGACATTGAACGCAGTCTGTCAACTACTTTTGGGATAACCTCTAAAATATAGTCAACATCTTCATCTGTAACGTCCTCTTCAATCGAAAGACGGAGAGAACCGTGTGCAACTTCGTGTTTAAGACCGATTGAAAGAAGTACGTGTGAGGGGTCAAGCGAGCCTGACGTACAAGCTGAACCCGATGAGGCACATATACCGTTAAGGTCAAGCATGAGTAACAGCGATTCGCCTTCTATTCCCTCAATGGAAATATTCAGATTTCCTGCAAGACGCTTGTCCCTGTCACCGTTAAGGCGTGTGTAAGGAAGTTTCAGAATACCATCAATAAGTCTGTTTCGTCTCGAAACAATAACAGCGTTCTTTTTGGAAATATCCTTGACAGCGTTTTCAATGGCAACGCCAAGTCCCACTATAGCAGGAACATTTTCAGTACCTGCACGCTTATTTCTTTCCTGCGCACCGCCGTGAATAAGATTCGGAAGTGTTATTCCCTTTCTGACGTATAAAGCACCTATACCCTTTTGTGCATGAATCTTGTGTCCCGAAAGTGAAAGCATATCAATGCCCTGTTTCCTGACATCAATTTCAACGTGACCTACAGCCTGTACAGCGTCAGTGTGGAAGATAACCTTTTTTTCTTTGCAGACTTTAGCAATTTCCTCAACCGGCTGAATTGTACCTATTTCGTTGTTTGCATACATAATTGTTACAAGTGCGGTATCCTCACGAATAGCGTTTTTTATATCTTCGGGATTTACAAAACCGTCCTCACTTACAGGAACATATGTTACCTCAAAACCATGCTTTTCAAGATATTCACAGGTGTGAAGCACCGCATGATGTTCAAAGACAGATGTAATAATATGTTTTTTACCCTTTTTAGCCATATTTTCGGCAACGCCCTTTATAGCCCAGTTGTCAGCCTCAGAACCGCAGCTTGTGAAGAAAATTTCTCTCGGTTCTGCACCGATAGCCTTTGCAACTTTTTCACGTGCCTCTTCAATATCTTTCTGTGCGTTTCTGCCAAGTTTGTATATACTCGAAGCGTTTCCGTAAGCCTTTGTGAAGTGCGGTAACATAGCATTTAAAACTTCCTCCGAAACGGCAGTAGTAGCGGCATTGTCTGCATAAATAAATCTTTTTTCCATAAAAAATACCTCCTTTTTATTTTAACGCATATATATCACGCTGTTCAACAGCGAGTCTGTCACAGCGTTCATTTTCGGGGTGACCTGCATGACCCTTGACCCAGTTGAAAGTCACTTTATGTCTTTCAAGAAGCGGAAGAAGCTGTTTCCAGAGGTCTGTATTCGGTACAGGTTCTCCTTTTTTTATCCAGTTTTTTTTCTGCCAGTTGTAAACCCAGCCTTTTGTAACGCTGTCGGCAACATATCGGCTGTCAGTAGTAAGAATAACTTTGCAGGGTTCTTTAAGTGAGGACAATGCAACAATAACGCCTGTAAGTTCCATTCTGTTATTTGTGGTGGCACTTTCACCGCCTGAAAGTTCCTTTTCATGTCTGCCGTAACGCATAACTACACCGTAGCCGCCTGCCCCTGGATTTCCACTGCACGCACCGTCTGTAAATATTTCGACTGTTTTAATAAAAATCCACTCCCGATTAAACATATAAATATATTATAACCTATCATTTCCATAAAATGAATATATGTTAACCATATGAAACGCAGAATATAAGTTAGTGCTTGCTTACTGAAAAACCTTTCAAGTATACAGAACATATAATATTATTTGATAATTACACTTCGTTATTATGCACAAATTTTTTGTCAGATTTTCGGCGGATACGATTTTGAGGCTATATTCCGTCTTAATTTTTTTATGCAAATATTATTGATTTTTCAGAAAGGTGTTAAAATACACTTGATTTTTTTCAAAAAATATGTTATTATAAAATAGCATGAACAGCACTTTTTAAATAATTAAAAAATCCGCTGTTTATTTGTACGGAAGATTTACAGATTAATTCATCAACAGGACAGGAACGTTTTCGGCAGCCCTTTCTGACATGAATCAGTCTGCCGTTTCGGGTTTATGCCGTATTTCTTAAAACACCCGTGCGGACTGAAACAAATCATATATAAAAAAGGAGGAGCTTTTTTATGAGACTACTGCTCAACAATATTGAAGATGCCGTTGACCAAAAATATCTTATAACAAAAAGTCTCAAAAGTCAGGCGGAAGTCGGTACAGTCATTCATATCATGGGCGCTCAGACCGAAAGCGACGGTGTAACTGTAAAGTATCGTGTGACAAGCACCGGTCAGGACTATACCGCAAAATTTGCTGATGTAAAACAGTTCTCAAAATGGGCAAGTGCGGATAATTTTGTTGCTCGTTATCAGGACAACCTTACAACAAATGAAATCAGAAAATACATAAAAGTACGCAATAACTCTTTCATGGCATCGGGAGGAATACCTATTATAGCAGGTATAATAATTGCATGGATTATTATGATTATCCTAATGGCAACTAAGCTTCTTCCATGGTGGAGTGCTGTTATAGCCGGAGTATGTCTTTCGGTAATAATTTATTTCGGCGTTACTACTTTCTACAAAAAACGCAGAAGCAAAGTAATGTCTCAGATTTACAACAAAGTAAGTGCTGCGTGGGAAGGCGGAGGAGTAGTTCTCCGATAAATACTGAAGTATACGGATTAAAACTATAAGCTGTAAAAACGCTTTTCTCAGAGAAAGGCGTTTTTCATTATCCGTTGACTTACTTCATATAATCGTATACGGATATATTTTATTGACTAAAATAAAAACACATGGTATAATATATGTGCCATATGTCTTGTCTGCATATCTGTATATATAGTATAATATATTAATATAATTTAAGGAGTTTTGACAATGGGAAAATATTTCGGAACTGATGGTTTCAGAGGAACGGCAAACGAAAATCTGACCGCCGACCACGCCTATAAAGTAGGTCGTTTTCTCGGCTGGTACTATGGGGAAATCAAAAAAAGAAACGGGGACGATTCAGCTCCCAGAATAATTATCGGAAAAGATACACGCCGTTCAAGCTATATGTTTGAATATTCACTTGTTGGAGGAATTACCGCCTCCGGTGCGGACGCTTATCTTCTCCATGTTACAACAACGCCGTCTGTTGCCTATATATCAAGGGTTGACGACTTTGACTGCGGTATTATGATTTCCGCCAGCCATAACCCCTACTATGACAACGGTCTGAAACTTATCAACAGCCGTGGCGAAAAAATGGAAGACAGCGTAACTTCTCTTATTGAAAATTACCTTGACGGAAAACTTGTTTTCGACGGTCAGGAAATAAAGGAAATTCCATATGCCACAAATGAAAAAATCGGTCGTTCGGTTGACTATGTTTCAGGAAGAAACCGCTATATAGGCTATCTTATTTCACTCGGAATGTATTCTTTCAGAGGTATGAAAATAGGTCTTGACTGTGCAAACGGTGCTGCCTGGAATATCGCAAAGGCAGTATTTGACGCACTCGGAGCAACCACATATGTGATAAATGCCGAGCCTAACGGCACAAATATCAATGATAATGCCGGTTCTACACATATTGAGGTCTTACAGAAATTCGTTGTTGAAAATGGTCTTGATGCAGGTTTTGCCTATGACGGCGACGCTGACCGTTGTCTGTGCGTTGACGAAAAGGGAAATGTTATAACAGGTGACCATATTTTATATATTTACGGTATATATATGAAAAAGCGTGACAAGCTTGTAAACAATACCGTAGTTGCAACTGTTATGTCAAATTTCGGACTTTTCAAGGCTTTCGACGAAGCGGGAATAAATTACGCAAAAACCGCAGTCGGCGACAAATATGTTTATGAATACATGAAAGAACACAACTGCTGTCTGGGCGGTGAACAGTCGGGACATATTATTTTCTCAAAATATGCCTCAACCGGCGACGGTATTCTTACAAGCCTTAAAATAATGCAGGCTGTTATGTCAAGCAAGAAAAAATTCAGCGAACTTGCCGCACCTTTCAAGGTATATCCGCAGGTTCTCGAAAATGTCCGTGTTAAAGACAAAAGTCTTGCACAGAATGACCCCGACGTGCAGAAAGCGGTTAATGAGGCTGCCGAAGCTCTCGGAGATTCGGGCAGAATACTCGTGCGTGAAAGCGGTACTGAACCCGTTGTGCGTGTAATGGTTGAGGCAGGAGATGAGGAAACCTGCCGTAAATATGTAAACAAAGTAGTTGATGTAATCAAATCAAAGGGTCATACAGTATAAATTTAAAATACAATAATATTAAAACGGCTGATTATTATAAAATAATTCAGTCGTTTTTTACATTTTGACAAAATTCTTATATAAAATTGCGTTACGCTTTGTCTAAATACTTGAAAATATCGGAAATTTCCGAAAAATATTGACGTTGCAGTATTTAAGTGATATAATAAGTGGTGTTCGGAAACAGACGGTTTTTTCTTTAATTCCGTTATGTCCGTATAAAAAATATATATTTAAAACGGAGGTAACAATGAACAACCAAGACAACCGTAATATAAATATTACGCTGAAAAATGAAGAAGAAGACAAGGACGAAATAATAGTTTCCCTGCCGACGATATTCAGGAAGCTTAAAAAGTACTTTCTGATATGGCTTGTTGTTGCTGTTATAGTTTTTGTGGCAGTATTCGGAAGCACTACCATCAAGACCATGCACCGAAAGCCTGTTATTACTGCTGTGGTAAGCTTTACACATGAGGGTATCGAAAAAGGTCTTGACCCCAACGGTATGGACTTCAACAAGGATACAATAAAAAATCCTGTTGTTATCGAAAGCGCTCTCACAAGCCTTAATCTTCCGCTTGACCAGCTTGACAACATAAGAAACGCTATCGACATTGACGGTCTTATACCGGCAGACGCTATGAACAAAATCCTTACCTACAAAAATGTTTATGAAAACGCCAATTCCAATAACCTTCAGGCAGCTCAGTCTATGCTTGATGTACAGATATTCCCTACAAAATTCCAAGTAACTTTCAATTATGCCGAGACAAGTCTCAGCCGTAAAACAGCCGTTCAGGTTCTCAATACAATGCTTGAACAGTATAAAAGTTATTTCTTTGATATGTACGGCTATAATGAATCACTCGGAAGCTCCGTAAACGCTCTTGACATTTCAAGTTATGACTATTCCGAGGGAATTGAAGTTCTGAAGACCTCTCTTGATACTCTCAGCAAATATGTAAAACAGCTCTCCAATGATGATAACACACGTTTCCGTTCTTCCATAACAGGATATACTTTTGATGACCTCTATCAGGCTGTTGAAACAGTAAAAAGCATAGACCTTGACAAAGTGTCGTCTTTTGTAACCGTAAACAATCTGACAAAGGACAGAGACACTGCTATAGCTTACTATGAATACAGAATCAATGAACTCGGCAGAAGAAAAACATCTCTTGAAGAACAGCTTTCTTCTGTAAAGGATTCTATCAACGCCTACGAAAAAGACCAGATTATCATATTCGGAAACGGTACCGACGGCACAGATACCCAGTCCACTCAGACATCACAACAGTATGATGACATGATTGGAGAAAAACTTGATATTACAAACGAACTTGCTGTCACAAAGCAGAATATAAATTTTTACAATGAAAGACTTACTGCTCTTAAGAAAAGCAGTACTAATTCAAAAGAAAAAATCAAACAGGTTGACAAACAGCTTGATGATGTAAACGCCAAAGTTTCACAGCTTATAGAAAATATCAAGCTTACAGCTGATGATTACTACGAAAACGTTACTTTCCAGAATGCTTACAATATACTTACTCCTGCAACAAATTCAATAGGCTCAACATTAAGCGTTATTAAGAGTAATGTTACAATGCCACTCCTTGCAGGTGAGGCAGTAGTACTTGTAATATACTTCATGATTGCTTTCATTGCAGGAATAAAGGCAGAAATGGATAATAAGAAGAGAAGACAGGCTGTTGCAGAAGCTATGGCTGAAAGAAAAGAAAACGAAAGCGAAAACGAAGAATAATAATATATATCCTCCGTGGAAAAACCACGGGGGATATTTTAGGTCATTATAAATATGAAATTTTTACCGAAAGGACTAAATAAATGGAAAATATAATCAGTCTTAAAGATATTGTTGTTGAGTTTGAGGACGGCGAAAAAATTCTGAAAAACATAAGCCTTGATATAAAAGACAAGGAATTTGTGACTTTCTTAGGTCCGTCGGGCTGCGGAAAAACAACCACACTCCGCATTATTGCAGGATTTCTTGAACCAACAAGCGGTGATGTATTCTTTGACGGTCAGCGTATAAACGGAGTACCCCCGCATAAAAGAAATGTAAACACGGTTTTTCAGCGATATGCTCTCTTTCCGCATCTGAATGTATACGAAAATATAGCTTTCGGACTGAGAATCAAAAAAGTGCCTGAAAAGGAAATATTAAACCGTGTAGGCGAAATGCTTGAAATGGTAAACCTTATGGGATTTGAAAAACGTTCTGTGAATCGTCTTTCAGGCGGACAGCAGCAGCGTGTTGCAATTGCACGTGCATTGGTCAACCACCCGAAAGTACTTCTGCTTGACGAGCCTTTAGGTGCTTTGGACTTAAAGCTGAGAAAGGAAATGCAGATAGAATTACGCCGTATCCAGCAGGAACTTGAACTGACGTTTATCTATGTCACTCACGACCAGGAGGAAGCCCTTACCATGAGTGACAGCATTGTTGTAATGAACAACGGATATATCCAGCAGATAGGTTCACCTACTGATATATACAATGAACCTGTAAACGCCTTTGTTGCGGATTTTATCGGTGAAAGCAATATTGTAAGCGGTTCTATGCCTGCTGACTGCATTGTTGAATTTACAGGAAAACGCTTTAAGTGCGTTGACAAGGGTTTTGCACAAAATGAATCCGTTGATGTTGTAATCCGTCCCGAAGATGTTAAGATAATACCCGAAGAAAAAGCAGAACTCACAGGAATAGTTGAATCTGTTGTATTTAAAGGCGTTCACTATGAAATGTGTGTTGACAGTGCGGACAGCAAATGGATTATTCATTCAACAAAAGCCTGTCCTGTCGGTTCTGTAATCGGCATGACCTTTGACCCCGACGACATACACATTATGAAAAAAACGGAGGACAATACATAATGAAACTTAAATATTTTTCCGCCCCTTATCTTGTATGGATGATAGTATTCATACTTGTTCCGTTGCTCATGATAGCTTACTTTGCATTTACGTCCGATAACGGCGGATTTACCATGAAATATATTTCAGATGTCGGACAGTATGCCAATATATTTGTACGCTCAATATGGCTCGCACTTATAGCAACAGCCATATGCCTTGTGATAGCTTACCCGATAGCGTTTATACTGTCAAGAATGGACAAGCACAAACAGGGTACTATGCTTATGATTGTAATGCTTCCTATGTGGATGAATTTCCTGCTCCGTACTTACGCATGGATGACACTTCTCGGAAACAACGGCGTTATCAATCATATTCTCGGAATGGTCGGCTTTGGTCCTGTGAAGTTAATCAATACTTCGGGTGCAGTAGTACTTGGAATGGTTTATAATTATCTGCCGTTTATGATACTTCCGCTTTATTCCGTAATGGAAAAAATAGACAAGTCACTTTTTGAAGCTGCTTCGGATTTGGGTTGCAGTTCCGTTTCAACCCTTTTCAGAATAGTCATTCCTCTGAGTATGCCAGGGATTACTTCAGGAATAACAATGGTATTTGTCCCGGCTATTTCCACGTTCATTATTTCCCGTATGCTCGGTGGCGGTTCAAATCTTCTCATAGGTGACCTTATAGAAATGCAGTTCCTCGGAAACGCCTATAATCCTCACTTGGGAGCAGCTATTTCACTCGTTCTTATGGTAATTATACTTGTTATCATGACCGTAATGAATCAGTTTGACCCCGACGAACAGGTTCTTATGTAAAAAGGAGGTTTATATATTGAAAAAACTTGGTAAAATATATCTTGTACTTGTATTGCTTTTTCTGTATGTTCCTATTTTTGTACTTATAGTCTTTTCTTTCAACGAGACAAAAAGCAGAAGCGTTTTCAGCGGTTTTACTCTTGACTGGTACAAAAGACTTTTCCATAACAGAATTATTATCTCTTCACTTATAAATACAGCCGTAATTGCTGTAATTGCAAGTATTGTTTCCACCGTTCTCGGTACACTTGCCGCAATAGGAATACACCATATGAAGAAAATTCCTAAAGCGGTCGTGATGAACATAACAAATATGCCTATTATCAACCCCGAAATCGTTACAGGTGTATCACTTATGCTTTTGTTTGTGTTCTTTGCGGCAAGAATGAATCTTGAGTTTGGTTTTGTAACACTTCTTATAGCACACATAACTTTCGATGTTCCCTATGTAATACTTAATGTTATGCCTAAATTCAATCAGATGAATCCGCACATCTTTGAGGCGGCTCAGGATTTGGGATGCAGTCCCGTCAAAGCTTTCAGAAAAGTTGTTCTGCCGGAAATAATGCCTGGTGTTGTAAGCGGTTTTCTCATGGCGTTTACATACTCTCTTGACGATTTTGTTGTAAGCTATTTTACAAGCGGTTCAACTTCCCAAACTCTCCCGATTACAATATACTCAATGACAAGAAGAAAAGTCTCTCCCGAAATCAACGCCCTTTCCACACTTATATTTGTAGCTGTTGTGATAGTTCTGATTGTGAAGAACGCCATTGAAAACAAATCCGCAAAGAAAAACAGCAGGGGGAATTGATTATGAAAAATAAAATACTTCCGCTTATTATGGCATCATTGACAGCAATAAGTCTGTTTACTTCATGCGGTTCGTCAAAAACCGAAAACATTGAAGAAGATGAAGAAGTTTCCGTGCAGACCCTTACAGTATCAAATCCCGAATACTACACAAAATTCAAAGGTAAAGGAATTTCCATAAACGTCTATAACTGGGGCGAATACATCTCGACAGGTGCGGACGAAGGAACACTTGACGTTAACAGTGAGTTTGAAAAACTAACAGGAATAAAAGTAAACTACACAAACTATGCCACCAATGAAGAACTTTATGCAAAACTAAAGGGTGGCGGTGCTGCTTATGACGTAATTATTCCATCGGACTATATGATAAGCAAGATGATTAAGGAAAACCTTGTCCAGCCTCTTGACATGGACAATATACCTAATTTTAAATATATAATGGATAATTTCAGGAATCAGGCTTATGACCCGTCAAATGAGTACAGCGTACCGTATACATGGGGAACTGTCGGAATTATATATGATGAAACAATGGTTGACATTCCCGAAGAAGATATAGACTGGGATTTACTCTGGAATGAGGACTATGCCGACCAGATTCTTATGTTTGACAACCCCCGTGATGCTTTTGCAATCGCTGAACTCATGCAGGGTTATTCTCTCAATACGGAAAATCCCGACGAACTCGAAGACGCAGCACGCAAACTCCGTCAGCAGAAAAAAATCGTGCAGGGATATGTCATGGACGAAATTTTTGACAAGATGGGAGCAGGTGATGCACTTATTGCACCTTATTATGCAGGTGACGCACTCACAATACTTGATGAAAACGAGGATTTGAATTTTGTTGTACCAAAAAGCGGAACGAATCTTTTTATTGATGCTATGTGTATACCGTCGTCGGCAAGACAGAAAGAAGCTGCTGAAATGTACATCAATTTTATGTGCGAACCAGACATAGCTTTTGCAAACATTGACTACATCTGTTATTCCACTCCTCATCAGGCGGCTTTTGATATGCTTGACGAAGATGTCCGTGAAAGTCATGTTTCATATCCTGACAGTCAGTTTATCGCTGACAAAACAACGGTTTTTGTAAATCTTTCCGACGAAGCAAACCTGCAAATGCAGAATCTATGGACGGAAATGAAATCCGCAGAGGACGAAACAACTAATAAATGGCTTGTTCCGATTTTTCTGATATTCTGTATACTGCTTATGATATTTGTACTGATACGCCGTCATATAAAAGCCAAAAAAGATATTTTCTAAGGTGATGAAAAAAATTGTTTGCTGAAAATTTAATGTTCAGTCTGAATGCGACTGTCCCCGTGTTCATGATGATGGTATTCGGCTGGTTTGTCCGTAAAGTAAACCTGCTTGACGAACATTCAACCGCACAAATCAATAAATTTGTATTCCGTACCACGCTACCCGCCCTGCTTTTCATGGACTTGTCAACGGCGGATTTCCGTGCGGTGTGGGACACTAAGTTTGTAATTTTCTGTATAACCGCAACGCTTATCAGTGTGGGAATCGCTTTTATTTATTCGTTTCTTAACAAGGACAAATCAGAACGAGGTGAAATTATTCAGGCATCGTACAGGAGCAGTGCCGCAATACTCGGAATCGCTTTTGTAAAGAATATTTACGGTGAGGCTGCTATGGCTGCTCTTATGATTGTCGGAACTGTACCGATTTATAATATAATTGCAGTCATAACGCTTTCACTAACTTCTCCCGACAAAGACAATGCAAAATCGGGAAAAACACTCTTTATGAACACTTTGAAAGGTATAGTTACAAATCCGATTATACTTGGTATTGCCGTAGGTATTATATGGTCACTGCTGAAAATTCCACAGCCTGTAATACTTTCAAAATCCGTTTCCTATCTCGCAAATATGGCAACTCCACTTTCACTTATCGCACTCGGTGCGTCGTTCAGAGTTGAGGACGCTAAAGGAAAACTCCCCGTCACGCTTGGTATCGTTTTCATAAAGCTTATACTTTTCTGTGCTGTATTTCTGCCGGTTGCCGTCAAACTCGGTTTCAGAGATGAAAAACTTATTGCAATACTTGTCATGCTCGGCAGTGCAACAACAGGAAGCTGTTTTGTCATGTCAAAAAATTTCGGTCACAAAGGTACAATAACCGCTTTCGCCGTAATGCTCACAACCCTTTGCAGTGCGTTCACACTTACAACGTGGCTCTTTATTCTTAAATCACTTGAATATATATAAATATTTTTTGTATATTTTGTACAAGCATACATCAGAAAATTTTTTGTTTTTTTTCTATAAAACACTTGCATTATCTTACAAATCGTGATATAATAATAGGGATATTTGAAATATTTCGGAGGTTTTTCATATGAGTACTTTAGAAGTTGCAGGGGGAATTTTAATTCTTCTCGTTTGTCTGGTAACTGTCATTATTTGTCTTTCACAGGAACAGAAATCACAGGACAGTATGACTGCTGCACTGACTGGTGCAAGTTCAGATTCTTTCTATGGTAAAAATGAGGGAAGAACAAAAGAGGCTATTCTTAACAAGATTACAAGAACTCTCGCAATTATTCTTTTCGTTGCCGTTCTTGCCGTAAACGTTATTCCGATTTTTACCGACAAGTAATAAACCCTATGCCCTGTGACAAAAAGTCATGGGGCTTGATTTTTTATAAGGAGAATTTATGAAGAAGAAAATCAGTTCACAGAAAAATGATGTTGAAAACTACAGAAGAAAAATAGTAACTTTTCTTAAAACTTACAATAAAAAAACTATGCCCATAAACGAACTGGAAACAAAATGCCGTACCAAAAAACAGGGGCGTGAAAATTTTATAAAGGCATTCGACGAACTCCGCAGAGACGGCATTATTACCGTCCGCAAGGGAATGAAAGCGGGTCTGTGTTCAAGGCTTAATATTTACGTCGGTACTGTTACACGTCTCAGCCGTACTTTCGGATTTGTCAGAACCGACAATGACATTGAATATTTTATCCCTGGGAAATGTATGCTTGGTGCTATGCCTGACGACCGTGTGCTTGTCTCGGATATTCCGTCACGTTCGGGCGAACCCGAGGGCGAAATAGTTGACATTATAGATTTCGGCAGTTCGGTAATGACAGGAAAAATTGAGTTTGTGGACGGAAGCCCCTATCTCGTTCCCGATTCGGCGACGAAAAACCACATAATTATTATAAAAGACCGAAGTGTAAAATTCAATAACGGCGACAAAGGTCTTGCTGAAATAGTTTTCCGTGGCAGACGACACGCCGAACATAAAGTTAAAATTATTTCTGTTTTCGGAAGTTCAGAATATGCCTCATCATGTGCCAAGTCAATTCTTATGATTCACAATGCCCCCGATGAATTTACGGACGAAGTTCTGAAAGAAGCAAGAAAAATTTCCGAGGGCGGTGTACAGCCGTATTCTTTCAATAATCGTGAAAATTTATGTGATATGAAAATATTTACAATAGACGGTGCAGAATCAAAAGACCTTGATGATGCTGTTTCCGTAGAGAAAACAGAAAACGGCTATCTGCTCGGCGTACACATTGCCGACGTTTCACACTATGTAAAAGGCAACAGTGAACTTGACAAGGAGGCTATGAAACGTGGCACAAGTATTTATTATGCAGACCGTGTTGTCCCCATGCTCCCGAAAGAACTGTCAAACGGCATTTGTTCACTAAATCCCGACGAAAACAGACTTACTCTCTCGGCTTTCATAAATCTTGACAACGACGGTCAGATTATTTCATACCGTTTCTGTAAAAGCGTTATACGTTCAAGGGTAAAGGGAGTTTATTCCGAAATAAATACTATTCTTGACGGCTATGAAACTCCTGAAACTGCTGAAAAATACGCTGATGTGAGAAATGAAATTTTTCTTATGAATGAACTTGCTGACATTCTTATTGCAAAGAAAAAACGTCGTAATGCTCCCGAAATCGAAACGACTGAAAGTAAGCTGATAATAGGCGAGGACGGTATATGCTGTGGAGTTGTTCCGAGAGAACGTGGAAAATCGGAACAGATTATTGAGGAATTTATGCTGACCGCAAATGAAGCCGCCGCAAAGCTTGCAAGAGAAAAGAAAGTGCCGTTTGTCTACAGAATCCACGAAGCTCCGCCAGAAGCAAAAGTTGAAGCACTTCACGAACTTCTGCCGAAATTCAACCTTGAATGTCCGCATTTCACGGAGTTCAAACCCGTACACGCTGCAAAAATCCTTGAAAGTGCAAAGGGTACAGACAAATTTGAAGCTGTCAATCTTATGGTACTCCGTTCAATGTCAAAAGCCAAATACTCCGTTGAACCTATTGGACATTTCGGGCTTGTACTCGACGATTATGCACATTTCACCTCACCTATCAGACGTTATCCCGACCTCGCTATACACCGCATAATAACCGATATTCTCGCAGGTTATAATAATGAATGGCTTAATAAGCGTTATTCAGGTTTTGCGGTGAATGCCGCTGAACGTTCCTCAAATGCCGAAATAAGAGCTATAACCATTGAGCGTGAGTGTGAGAACTGTTATAAAGCGGAGTATATGAAGTCCCACATAGGTGAATCGTTTGAAGCACGTATTTCAAGCGTTACGGAATTTGGTTTCTATATACAGCTTCCGAACACCATTGAAGGACTTGTCCACATACGCACTCTTCCCGAAGGTGAATATGACTACTCCGAACCCGTTTCACTGACTGAAAAATTCAGCGGAGTTTCATATAATCTCGGTCAGACTGTTCAGGTAATATGTTCTGCTGTTAATGTAAGCGACGGCATTATTGACTTTGTTCTTGATGATGACGATGAATAGGAGAATACAGATGAAAAAATTCGTGACCGTTTTTCTTGCAACGGCAATTATAATAAGCAGTTACGGCTGTGGAAAAAAACAGACTGAAAATAATATTTCTGATGTTTCACAAAGTTCGGAAGCTTCCGAAATACAGACTATCCAGCCCGACCCGCAAGCCGTAAAAACCTCCTCAACAACTGCTTCTTCCACCACAACAACTGCAACTGAAAAAACAACAGATTCTGTAACTGAAACAACATCTGCTACAACAGCAGTTTCAACAAACAACAGTACTACAACATCGGACAATGAAGAATTTTCTGAACCCGACCCGCTCGGCGGTGGTGCTTTCTCGTATGACAATGACGGTGCGTTACAGTTTACAGAAGAAATACAGACAGATAATGACAGGCTTTTGATGTCCGCTGCTCAGGCTCTCTTTGAATCGGCGTGCCGTGTTCAATGGATTTTGACTGTCGGCTGTCCTTATGAAATTGATACGGATTCAGTTGTTGAAAACGGTTTCGGCTGGAAATACTACAAAATAACAGACGAAAATATTCATTCTTTCGCAGACATTGAAAATTTTTATTACGGTGTATTCAGTGAAAGATACCCGAATGAAGATTTGAAAATGTTGTATCTCGAATATGACGGCAATGTATATGCACTTAACGGTAAACGTGAAATGAATGACTATTACTCCGTTTCAAAAATTACCGATATACAGTCATACACCGACGACGAAATTTTTTTCACTGTCGAAAATTACTATGAGGGTACGGATATTTCACCTGATGAACCGTATTCCGAAAAGGAAACGTTTTCAATGGTTATTGCCGACAAAAAAATAAGAGTGGGACAGTTCAGACTTCCGTATTAATGTTAAATTCACGTTAAATTTCCGGAATTTCTCTTGACTATTTAAAATTTCTTATTATAATTATATCCGTAGATAAAAATAAGGGGATTGCCTAAAATAATTTCTAAGGAGAAAATTATGGAAGAATTTTCAATTTTTAACATTTTTACCCTTATGGGCGGACTTGCCTTTTTCCTTTATGGTATGAATGTAATGTCAACAGGTCTTGAGAAACTTACAGGCGGTAAACTCGAAGTGGCACTTAAGAAAATGACTTCAAACAAAATCAAAAGTATTCTGCTTGGTATGGGTGTGACTATTGCTATACAGTCGTCGTCTGCCATGACAGTAATGCTTGTCGGTTTTGTAAACTCCGGTCTTATGACACTTGAACAGACAATAGGTGTCTGTTTCGGCTCTAATATCGGTACAACGTTTACAGCATGGATTCTCTGTCTGGGAGATATAAAGACATCTGACGGCGGAGGTGTACTCGCATTCCTGCTTAAAATGCTCAAGCCTGAATCATTTTCGCCGCTTATTGCACTTATCGGTGTAATAATGATTATGGCTTGCAAGAAAAACAAGAAAAAGGATATAGGACGTATTCTTGTGGGATTTGCCGTACTTATGACAGGTATGACGCTCATGTCCGATTCTGTTGACCCTCTCGCACAGTCTGAAGACTTCAAAAAGTTACTTACAGCTTTTGAAAATCCTGTTTTAGGCGTGCTTGTGGGTGCAGGCTTTACGGGTATAATTCAGAGTTCGGCAGGCTCTATCGGTATTCTCATGGCATTCTCCAAAGCAGGTGCGCTGACTTACGGAATGTCACTTCCAATTATAATGGGCTGTAATATCGGTACTTGTGTTACGGCGTTGCTTTCAACTTTTGGTGTAAGCAAGGACGCTAAAAGAGTTGCGTGGACTCATATTCTTGTCAAAATTATCGGAACTATAATTCTTCTTCCGATTATAATGATTCTTCAGTCTGCTTTCAATCTTGGTATATTCAATCAGACAGTGGGCTATGTAGGTATTGCAATTATGCACACCATTTTCAATCTCGCTACTACAGTTATGTTTCTGCCGTTTACAAAACAGCTTGTTTTACTTTCAAAACTCATTATACGTGACGGCAAGGAAACTGAAACTGATTCAAAAAGAACTCTCACAGGTCTTGACGAAAGACTTCTTAAAACTCCCAGTGTAGCCGTTCAGGCGTGCAGAACCGCTACCATTGAAATGGCTGACCTCACTAAAGAAACTATTCACAAGGCTCTTGACATTATTATTGAATATAATGCCGATTCCGCTGAATCTATTACAGAAAATGAAGATATTATTGATAAATTTGAAGATACTATAAACGGCTATCTTCTTAAAATTTCAAAAAGCAGTGTTACAGGCAGTGACAGCCGTATAGTTTCAAAAATGATGCACTGTATAGGCAACTTTGAAAGAATTTCCGACCATGCCGTAAACCTCGTTGAGTCCGCACAGGAAATACATGACAAGAAAATAAAGTTTTCGGACGAATGTATGAACGAGATAAAAATTATTACTGAAGCTGTTGCCGAAAATATTGACCGTGCATTTGAATCCTATAATCTCAATGATTTGCACATTGCCCATAAAGTAGAACCGCTTGAAGAAGTTGTGGACAATCTCAGTATTGAACTCAAAAACCGTCATATCAGACGTTTACAGAATGACGAATGCACTGTTGAACTCGGCTATATCTTTCAGGATATCCTTACAAACCTTGAGAGAATTTCCGACCACTGCTCAAATATAGCCTGTATTCTCATTCAGACAGACGAAAAAACCGATTTCCACACATATCTTGCAGACGTTAAGGAAAATGACGAATCTTTCCACGACGAGTACAGAAAATATGCTGAAAATTATTTTTCACGTCTCAGTACCACAAAAGCACAGTAACTAAAAAGTACAGTCCTTAAAGACTGTACTTTTTATATTAATGTGAGAGAGACAGGAATAAAAAATTTTTCTTTATATCAGAATCAGGTTGAAGAGATTTGTTTTCTTTTTTTGTTAAAATATAAATATATGTAAAAACTATTGACTTATTGTATCACAAATAATATAATTAAACTGTGGCACAGAAAAGAGGTGATAAAATGTCATCAAAACCAATTGGCAGACCAAAGTCTGAAAATCCTTTGACTATTGAAGTTAAAGCAAGGATTGATAAAAAAACAAATGACGAACTTATTAAGTATTGCAAAGAAAATAATTTAACAAGGACAGACGTTGTGAGAGAGGGAATAAAATTAGTTATAACAAAAAAATAAAACAGTCGTTCTTGAATTAAAACAGGCAGATATTTCAACGAAAACAGAAAGCACTTTATTGAAGGCGTTGACTTCTTTAAAATAACGCCGTCCGAATTTCGGACAGCGATAGGTTGCATGGACAAGAGGCAGCAGAACGATATTACACTTGTAACTGAAAGTGGTTAATTGATGGTTGTGAAATCTTTCACTGATGACCTCGCATGGAGAAGTAGATTATATAGAAGATATTCAGATGTACGAAATTCGTACATCCGAAATTAATAACAGGTACTATAACTCACGAAAGGATTTTTATTTTATGGAAACAGTTAATATAAACGATGTATCAGTGGAAATCAAAGAGTATATGGGACACCGTGTTGTAACGTTTAAGGACATAGACAGGGTACACGGCAGACCCGACGGAACAGCACGCAGAAACTTCAACGGAAACAGAAAGCACTTTATTGAAGGCGAAGATTACTTCAAAGTTTGTGCGTACGAAATTCGTACGCACAAAATCATGGATATATCGCCAAAAACTCACGAGGACATTATATTATTAACAGAAAGCGGTTACCTTATGATTGTGAAATCTTTCACTGATGACCTCGCATGGAGTGTACAACGTCAGCTTGTAAACTCTTATTTCAGAACAAAGGAACTGTTGCAAAAAGATTTATATATGATTGAATATATAAAGAGCCTTGAAAGGCGTATCGAACGACTTGAGGAAACTAAGCCGACAGTTTCAAAGTCTGTTTTACCGGAAAATAATTCTATAGTGTTCGATTTTATAAATGAATGCTGTGAACGTCGCTGTGGTACTTGTAATAATATCACGACAGCAGACCTTTACCGTGCCTTTGAAAAATGGTGCTTAAAGAAAAATACCAATGCGGTAAGTAAATATGATTTTATAAATCAGGTCTGCGAATATTTCCGAACCGACGAAAAAAAGAGTATCAGAAAAAACGTTGCTGGTAAATGGTACTATTTAATAACACTGACACCTTCAGCAATAAAGGATTTAATATGAACAAAAATGTTTAGTAATATTATTTTTAATTAAAACCGCTATAAATATATAGGTACAGCTATGTGGTCGGTAACTTCGGCAGAATGAGGAGCATTATGAAAATATTTTTTACAGCAGATACGCATTTTGGTGACAGTAACATAATAAGGTATGAGAACAGAACGTTTTCCGATATTGAGAACATGGACAGAACTATTATAAAAAACTGGAATGATACTGTTTCAGAAAATGACAAAGTTTTTCTTTTAGGTGATTTTTCAGCATACGACTTTAAAAAATCCCGTGAGATATGCCATTCTCTTAATGGAGAAAAGTTTCTTGTTATGGGAAATCACGACACAGAAAATGAACAGTATTACTATGAATGTGGATTTTCGGGAATCAGCCGTTATCCGATAATCTATGAAAACTTCTGGATTCTTTCTCATGAACCACTCTATATAAACAGAAATATGCCTTATGCGAATATTTTCGGACACGTCCACGCAAATCCGATATATAAAGATTATTCGGAACAGAGTTTCTGTGTGAGTATCGAAAGGACTGATTACAAGCCTGTTGAATTTGATGAAATAAAAAGACGAATAATTGAAATGGGGAAATATAATGATTTATAAA